>NZ_JAQMTY010000141.1 GCF_028330765.1 Spirulina subsalsa CS-330
CGGTGGCTAGTGCCGTTCTTGGAGATATCGTGAGACCCACAGGTCGGACAGGTCATCTCAATAGCCATGAGCTTGTCTCCCTAGTTATCGTAGTTGTGTAGCCTGATTTTCCTCCGTCCCGTGCATTAATGCACTACCCATGAATCAAATCGGATTGCTATATCATTTCAAAAAAGAAAAAGTCCAGGGCATTGATGGCAATGCTGGATCATTCTAAGAATGTGGATTTGTCTTGTTTGGGAGTTTTGAGTTTGTTTTTAATGTTGGTATCAATGTCGAGATGTTTAACGGCTTTGGGGGTGAGCGATCGCCGTTTAATCACTTTGCCTAACATCTCGGATTTTACTGCCCCTAACTGGATGCGTAATTTCGGGCCGGACTCTCCAAACCGAATCACCATCCCATCCGTAATATTGACCGTTGTTTCCAGCAAATGGCCGTTGACCATAATCCCATTCGTACCATGATTAGACAGCGTCCATTGATTTTCCTTGTATTCTAAAACGGCATGACGACGGGATACGACGGCACTGTAAAGCACGATATCATTTTGACTTCCGCGTCCCACTGTGACAACAGATTCACTCTCAAAGATCCAACTTTGAACTGGAGTGGATTGACTCGGATGAAGTAATGTAATGGCAATCACTAGCAAAGCCCTGCTTCATAATAAAAATTTATTATTGAGAGGTTTAGAGATGCACCTCGATTTTTAGAGTAACACTATCTTGATGGGTCTTGAAATTCCCTGTTTACACATGATGACAATTTCAGAGATATAGCACTAGCCAGAGCGGTTAGAACATGGAGAGACTCTGGAACAAGGGGCTTAAGCCCCTTGCCTGTCCTCATGCCCTTGTTGATTGCTATAGTTTATGTTTCTGCCCGTTTGAACTGTCAGGATACGGGAGAAATGAAGGGTCATCCTGGGGATGGATGGGGGAAAATCATAGCATAACCGTTGGGATGGGGCGATCGCATCTTTGTTAAACTTTGTAAATGCCCTGATCGAGTCAAACCCCCCATGTTGGAACAGATCCAAACCACCCTCTATACCGCGTCACAGTTTGCAAACCACCTGGTGAGCGAACAACTCACCCACCTCAGTTTTGTCAGCGTGACGTTGATTTTTTTCGCGGGTCTGCTCACCAGCCTCACCCCCTGTATGCTCTCGATGTTGCCGATCACCGTTGCCTATATCGGCGGCTACGAATCCCAAGGGCGGCTGATGGCGTTGGTGCAATCGGTGTGGTTTGCCCTCGGATTAGCGACGACCCTGGCCGGGTTGGGCATCGGGGCGGCGACCTTGGGGCGGGTTTATGGTCAAGTGGGGATCGGCCTGCCGATTTTTGTGAGTGCGATCGCGATCCTCATGGGTCTCAATCTGTTGGAAATCATCCCGCTCCGCTGGCCCAGTTGGGGCGGCGGTGACTGGATTGCCGAAAACCTGCCCACGGGTGTCCGCTCCTATCTCCTTGGCCTCACCTTTGGCCTCGTCGCCTCCCCCTGTAGCACCCCCGTCCTCGCCACCCTCCTCGCCTGGGTGGGCAGCACCCAGGATCTCGCCCTCGGCGGTGTCCTGTTGCTCAGTTATGCGATCGGCTATGTCCTCCCCCTCGTCCTCGCCGGAACCTTCACCGCCACCCTAAAAAAACTCCTCACCGTGCGGCGTTGGTCGGGATGGATCAACCCAGCAAGCGGCGTGATTTTAATCGGATTTGGCGTGTTCTCCCTCCTCTCCCGCTTGGCCTGAGCCTATTCTTTCGACACAGCTAAAATGGTGTTTTATCTAACATTGTCGTAGGGTGGATTAGGCGGCTTAAAATCACGCCATTACTGCAATTCAGCAATCCGCCGTAACCCACTGATTAACGGATGTCGTGACACGATAACCCCAGAGCAGCGGCATGGTGCGCGAAATGATCCGCAAGGAAGGAGGCAATGAAATAGTAGCTGTGGTCATAGCCGGGCTGGTAACGGAGGGTGAGGTCAAGGCCCCGCATGGCACAGGCGGCGGCGAATTGATCAGGGTTTAACTGACCTTGGCTCAGAAACGGATCGGCCTCGCCTTGATCAATGAGAATGGGTCGATCCCAGGTTGTAGTTTTCACCAATTCCGTCCCATCGTAGGTTGCCCAGAGGGTGCGATCGCTCCCCAAATAGCCCGTAAATGCCTTTTCACCCCAGGGGCATTGCATCGGGGCCGCGATCGGCGCAAAGGCCGACACGGAACGGTAGCGATCGGGATACCGCAACGCACAGATCAACGCCCCATGTCCCCCCATGGAATGCCCCATCACACTTTGCCGGGTCACGTCGGCGGCAAATTCAGCCGCAATCAGCGCGGGTAACTCCTCTGTCACGTAGCTAAACATCCGGTAATGGTCGCGCCACGGGGCAGCGATCGCATCCACATAAAACCCCGCCCCCGTCCCAAAATCCCAACTCTCCTCCTCCCCCAGCAGCCCCAACCCCCTCGGACTCGTATCCGGAGCCACCAGGATCACCCCCCACGCCGCCGCCAGACGTTGCGCCCCCGCCTTCGCCATAAAATTCTCCTCGGTACAAGTCAACCCCGACAGCCAATACAGCACCGGAACCCGTCCCGCCTCCGCCTGGGGCGGCAGATACACCGCAAACCGCATCGGGGCTTGACACTGGCTCGAATCGTGGTGATAAAACCCTAGGGAGCCTCCAAAGCAGCGGGTTTGACTGGTACAGGTGAGGGTTGCCATGGTTTTCAACGGGTTTATTAGGGTCGTTCCCCCCAATTTATCGTTATTTTGCCTAGGGTGTTTGGGCTGTTTGAGGTGCGATCGCACCTCAAAACTAGACCTTTAGCTAATCGCCACACAACACCTCCTATGGCATCCTAGAAAAAAATCCGCTAGAGGCTAATTGATGATGGGCCGCCACTACACATCCGTGCCAAAGAGCACAAAAGCATCGGGTCACCCTAAAACCGAAATCCCCCCCCATTCGCGGCCCTTCCCCAAAGCCCAAACCCCCCCCACCGCGAATGTCACCGAGTCCACCGCCCAGGCTCCCCCCACCGCCCTGCCCATCATGCCCAAGCTCACCGTCGGGGCAGCCAATGACAAATACGAACAAGAAGCCGATGCCGTCGCCGCCCAAGTCGTGCAGCGCCTCAACGCCCCACCCCCACCCGTTCAGCGCGACGGTGACGACCCCACTCCCACCATCCGCCGCCAGACCCTCCGCCCCCAAGTCACCCAAGCCGGCGGCGGCATTTCCCCCGACCTCGAACAATCCATCCAACGCGAACGCGGCAACGGCCAAGCCCTCAACGACAAAATCCGCACCCCCCTCGAAAGCGCCTTCGGAGCCGACTTCAGCAGCGTTCGCATCCATACAAACACCGCCTCCGATCACCTCAACCAATCCGTCCAAGCCAAAGCCTTCACCACCGGCAGTGATGTCTTTTTCCGCCAAGGAGCCTACAACCCCAGCAGCCGAGGCGGCCAAGAACTCCTCGCCCATGAGCTAACCCATGTGGTGCAACAAAGCCAAGGCTCTATCCAGAGAAAACCGCAGACATCATCCCCCCATTCTGCATTGCAAATTGGCCAGACAAACGCACCCACAATACAACGGGTACTCATTGGGGCACAGCGTTTTGAAAAAGCCGTTGATACCGGCGGCATGTTTGAAAAGTCCAGTGACACAACGCGAGAAATAGCATCATGGTTGCGGGATTACCATAATACCTACCCACCTAAAAATGAAGGCGATCGCAATCTTCTCCTAGGCATCCTAGACGAAATTGATGAAGCCACCCAGCGATGGTTAACCAAGCACCAAGGTGATACGAAGAGTAAAACTCAAAAGCGACGCCCCGTATTTGAATACCTCAATCATGAGATTCCCAAAACAGTTCAGGAACTGAAAGACATTGACTTGACACAAGTTCCTGATTTAGATTTTGGCAACAGCCAGGCTGAACAAGACAGACAGCATCTTAAGAAAAAGATGGAAGGTGATGTCGGGTCTTGCTTATCCAAAGCAGGCTGGATTATCGATGCCGCTGTTCCAACCCCCGGTGATGCGGCCTCTCTAGAAATTGATCTTGAGGCTCCCTTAGGTTCAGGTGGTTTTATCGGCTTTAACCTCAAGTTAGAGGGTGAACGTGCTGGGGACAATAAAACCGTTAAAGTGGGTATGACATTCCTCTGCACAGGTGGGGGCAGCTTGGGTGCTGGCAAACTCAAAGGTAAGCTGGGTGGATATGTTGAATCGAATGGGAAAGATTCTGCCAATGCAATGGCCTTGATTTCCTATGGATTCTACCGGCGCATGCAAGAATCCCAACTGGTTCCGCGTGAAATTCCTCGCTATATGTGGGGGGGCAGTACGGATACCAAAGGTCACAAGCTCGCTGAACGTTGGGCGGCAGGTGTTGAAATGGATATCCTCGAAAGTGAGGAAGAACTATCGGTTGAAACCGGTGCTGTCGGTGCAGTAGAAGGAGAAATTGGGGTTGCAGGTGTTGCCAAGTTTGGTGGAGAAATTGCAGGTAAAACTGGACGGAAGACGGATAAAGCATCCTTACAAAATCTGAAGCTCAAGAAATATAGAGAACAGCAAGGTCAAGCTGCTCTTGATGCTGATACGATGCTGAAAGATCCAGAACAACGAGCAGAACTTAAAAAAGCACTGATCGCTCCTCCGCCTAGTTATCGAGGCGAAACTCAGAAAAAATCAGGGGAGGGAACTCGTAATATTAAACTGACGGGTAAAGCGGAAACCCCAATTATTGGCGGAGAAGTGGCCTATGAGCGTTCCTATAGCAGCAAAGGACGGCAAAAAGTCGCAGGCTCCACAAAACGCCTCGCTTATTCGTTAGATTCGTCTAAGCTTGCGGGGTCGGCTAAACTGACCCTGCCCCTTGCGGTCTTTGGAAATGGTGCTCACTTTGCACAAATGTTGATTGAGTGGTTAGGGCAAGCTCAGTCCACCTCCACGGCACTGGGTGCAAAAGGTGATCAAAAAGCGATGAGTGATGCCCAGGTGATGGGGGCTGCATTTGAACCCATAGGGTCAGAACTCACTGCTTTTGGGGCCATGGCTGCTAATATCGATCCGACAAAATTTGAGTTGACCGGTGTGCCTGAAGATCCAACAGAATTAGGGGGTAAATCGGAAATTGCGTTGAGTATTGAGGGTGAAGCCGAATGGAAAGCGGGACAGCCGAAACCGAGCAAGACGTTGAAGATTCTCATGATTACGACCAAAGGGATTGAATCTCCTGTGTTTAAAGCATTGATTGAGAAGAAAAAATTACTCAAAAAATGGGAATGGCCTGGTTGATTCTAATGACTTGAAGTGTGTTTTCTATTGATCGTCAAATGCCAATTTGAAATTGGAGCGATCACACAACAGCATCTAGTCTTAGATGCTGTTCATTTTGTTGATTTTGATGAATTGAAACTATGCTTCTATTCGCCCATCATCAACACCATTATGATGTTATCGACCGATGAGTATTGGCGGGAGAGTCCCCCCTCCTGTCTTATCCAAAGTATGTAAGTTATAGTGTGATATGAGTCCAAATTTGAAATCAGGAGCTATCGTATGAGTGCCACTGTAAGTTTAGATACAGTGTTAAGATTTCCAACGCCTACTGATGAGATCATTAATCTTCGTATTGTTGGGATGACAATAGATGTCCAAAATGGAGAAACGTTGAATCTGCAACTCTCTGCACAGTTGGGCCATGAGATTTATCAAAAAATCGAATCAGAGCATTTGTTTAACTTAGAGATTGGTGAAGTTGAGATGAATGCCAGAAACGACTTTGACGACGATTTAGATATTAATTTTGATATTAAGATTGATCCGGATTTGTTGTTTTTAATTCCCAGTGAAGCTGATACAGAAGAGGCTGCTATTACCTATTTTGTGGAGCAAAATCATGAAAATGTTCATAATCCTCTCTATGCGACGGGTAATTGGTTTGCCTTGCATGTCACACAGAAACAGACGTTACCCGATGATTTAGAAGGACAACTGAAAGTTGGATATGCAACAAAGTGGGCCTAGGCGTTACAGCCTGGGGCATTCAGTGCTACGGCCCTCGCAGTTTGAACCGAGGTTATCGGAGCGTGAATAGGGAGTAATCGGCGGGTTGAATGTTTGTCTGCTCACCTAATGCGCGATCGCAACTGAGGGGCATGAGCTATTCAGCAATGAGCCAGTCTTCGATTTCGGTGTTGGTGAGGATCGTGCCGGTTTTGAGGTATTCGCTTTGGGTGGCGGTGAGGAGGTGTTTCATTTGGATGGGTTCACCGGCTTCGGCGGCGAGGAAGGCGGCGTTCATGGCGATGCTTTTAATATTGCCACCGGCCACTTCGAGTTTGGCGAGTAGCTCATAATTGAGATTTTGTGTGGGGGTTTGCTCAGGGAAGATTTTGCGCCAAATTGCGGCGCGTTGTTGGGCTTTGGGGAAGGGAAAGGTAATCATGAAGCGGATGCGGCGGAGGAAGGCTTGGTCGAGGGAGTCTTTGAGGTTGGTGGTGAGGATGGCGAGGCCTTGGAAGGCTTCGATCCGTTGGAGGAGGTAGGCGACTTCGACGTTGGCGTGGCGATCGCGACTATCTTTCACCTCACTGCGTTTGCCGAAGAGGGCATCGGCTTCGTCGAAAAGGAGGATGACCCCGCCGCCTTCGGCCGCGTCGAAGAGTTTGCGGAGGTTTTTTTCGGTTTCGCCGATGTATTTGCTGATGATGGAACTGAGGTCGATGCGGTAGAGGTCGAGGTTGAGGGTGGCGGCGATCGCTTCTGCTGCCAAGGTCTTCCCGGTTCCGCTCGGCCCGGCAAAGAGGGCGGTAATCCCTAGCCCGCGCTGCTGAGGGCCGCCAAAGCCCCAATGTTGATAAACTTGCATCCGTTGGCGCACTTGGGCGGTAATCATTTGGAGGGTCTGGTGTTCGCGTTCGGGGAGGACGAGGTCTTCCCAGCGGGCGATCGCATCAAGGCGTTGGGCCAGTTCGTCTAACCGGGGGCGACTCTGACGGCGACAGACGTTCCACAGGGTTGGAAAATCGGGGGTGGTTTCGGCGCTCCAGGCGATCGCGGCGGCTTGGATTTGGCCGGGGGTGAGGTTGAAATTCGAGGTCAACTGGTCGATGCGGGGGGGAGCGATCGCGCCGTCGGCCAAGATCGTGCTCCAGAGGTGGTGCTGCTCGGCGTGGGTTGGGGCTTCCACCTCAAAGGTGATCAGGGTGCGATGGCGCTGGGCGTGGCGAATGGCGGTATTCAAAATGAGCGGCACATTCAAGACATCGATCAGGCGAGCAACGCCGAGGGGCACAGTCTCCACGTAGTCTAAATTCAGCATCATGAGGGTGCGATTAAGCTGCCATTCCCGCTCGATTAGGCATTGCAGCAACTCCAAGGCCGTCCCCTCTTTGGGGAGCAGTTCAGCGGTGAGGATCAGTAAGGTGGCTTGAAATGCTTGGGCGATGGCTTGGGCGATCGCTCGCTTTGTTTCGTCATTCGTGCCCCAGAGTTGCAGGATCGGCAGTGGATCGCTGGCCTGTTCCCACTGTTGAATCATGCGGGATGCGATCGCCCCATGGGAGGGCACAAGCTGATCCCCCGTCCCCGTCGTTGGCTCCACCAAACCCGACAAGCGTTGATCCAAATATTGCACCCCCATCAGATAGTGCAAAATGCGTTCATCTAACCGCAACGGCGCATGCATCAAGGCTGGGCTTTCGCCAATCTCAATCAGTCGCCACCGGCGCAGCGGCGATTCTGGGGTGAGCGATCGCCATTGAGATGCCCGCGACAAAGCCCAGGCCAGATGAAACGTCGGATAATTGCGCTGCGCATTGCCCTGGGCTTGGGCACACAGCACATCCCAATCACTCCGCAAATCTAGCCCCGCACAGAGCAGGATAATGTCGCGCTCGAATCCCGATAATTGAAACCGCTGACAGAGTTGCCCAAGGGCCGATGCCGCCACATCCCGATCCAAGGGGGCAACGGGAGACCAAGGTGCGATCGCGCCCCCATCCCCCCGCAACCCCTGGGCCAGCCGCTCAATCCCATAATTCAACACCTGCTCATTAAACCGTTGCCAAGCATGATGATCCGTGGTCATATTAGTTTTCGGAATTAGAGTCCATATGCACAGGAAATCCGCCCATCCACCTAAAACGTCACCACCGTCCGAATCGATTCCCCCGCGTGCATCCAATCAAACGCCTCATTAATTCGCTCCAGAGGGACGGTGTGGGTCACCAGATGATCAATATCGATCTTGCCATCCATATACCAGTCCACCAACTTCGGCACATCTCGCCGCCCCTTCATCCCCCCGAACGCCGTCCCCCGCCAGACCCGACCCGTCACCAACTGAAACGGGCGCGTCCGAATTTCCTGGCCCGCCCCCGCCACACCAATAATCACCGACTCGCCCCAGCCCTTATGACAACATTCCAACGCTTGGCGCATCACCTGCACATTGCCAATACATTCAAAACTGTAGTCCGCGCCGCCGTCGGTGAGTTCAATCAGATGATCCACGAGATCCCCCTCAAGGGTTTGGGGATTGACGAAATGGGTCATGCCGTAGTGTTTCGCCAGCTTTCGTTTTGCCGGGTTGAGATCCACCCCGATGATCAGATTCGCCCCGGCAAGGCGTAACCCCTGGATCACACTTAAGCCAATGCCCCCCAAGCCAAACACCACCGCATTCGCCCCCGGCTCCACCTTGGCGGTATTAATCACCGCCCCGATTCCCGTCGTCACGCCACAGCCTAATAAACACACCTTGTCCAAGGGCGCATCCGATCGCACCTTCGCCACGGCAATTTCCGGCAATACGGTGTAGTTTGCAAAGGTAGACGTGCCCATGTAGTGGTGAATCATCTGGCCATCTTTGGAAAACCGACTCGTGCCGTCGGGCATCACCCCTTTGCCCTGGGTGCTGCGAATCGCTTGGCAGAGGTTGGTTTTACCGCTGAGGCAAAATTTACATTGGCGGCATTCCGGGGTGTAGAGGGGAATGACATGATCGCCGGGTTGAACGCTGGTGACATCGGGGCCAATCTCCACCACGATCCCAGCCCCTTCATGGCCGAGGATGGCGGGAAAGAGGCCTTCGGGGTCGGAGCCGGAGAGGGTATAGGCATCGGTGTGACAGACTCCGGTGGCTTTGATTTCGATCAGCACTTCCCCGGATTTTGGCCCCTCTAGATCAATGGTTTCGAGGCTAAGGGGTTTTCCGGCTTCCCAAGCCACAGCGGCTTTAATGTCCATAGGTTGTTCAAAGTTTGATGTGAGGAGTGGCCCAATTCTACCAAGGCGGGGGGGGCTGAATTAGGTAATTGTGATCTGCTCGCTGGGCAGGGTGATCACAAATTCAGTCCATTTGCCAGGTTGTGATTCACATTCGAGGTTGCCCTGGTGTTTATCAACGATGATTTGATAACTGATCGAGAGGCCGAGCCCCGTGCCTTTGCCCACATCTTTGGTGGTGAAGAAGGGGTCAAAGAGTTTGGCGCGGAGATCTTCAGGCACGCCGGTGCCGTTGTCGCGAATGCGGATGATTACATTGTCGTCCTGGGTCTCAGTGGCGAGGAGGATCTGGGGGCTGTCGTTGCCGAAGTCTTTACCGTCTGCGATCGCACTTTTCAACGCATCAATCCCGTTACTCATAATATTGAGCAAGACTTGATTCAGTGGCCCCGGATAACAGGAAACCTTCGGCAAGGTTCCATACTGTTTGAGAATGCCCAAGGCCGGGCGGTGATCTTTGGATTGCAAGCGATGTTTAAGCAGCAAAATCGTACTGTCTAAACTTTCATGAAGATCCACATATTTCGCCTCCGCTTCATCCAATCGCGAAAAATTCCGCAAACTGAGGACAATTTCCCGAATCCGTTTCGTCCCCACCTTCATCGAATCCATTAACTGCGGCAAGTCCGATCGCATAAATTCCAGATCAATACTATCGGCTTCCTCAGCGATATCAGGATGGGGTTCAGGATAATGTTGCTCATAGAGATCAATGAGGTTGAGTAAGTCCGCCATGTATTGATCGGCATGGGTGAGGTTGCCATGGATAAAGTTCACCGGATTGTTGATTTCATGGGCAATCCCGGCCACCATTTGCCCCAGGCTGGACATTTTTTCGGTTTGGATCAGTTGGGCTTGGGTTTTTTGGAGATGGGTGAGGGTGGCGGTGAGTTCGGCGGTGCGGGCTTCGACGCGCTGTTCTAGGGTGCTATTGGCCGTAGAGAGGGCAGCAAAGGAATCCTGTAACCGCCGCTCCATGGCGTTAAAGGCCCGGGCCAGCGTACCGAGTTCGTCTTGGCGATGGTCGGGAACGGGGGTGAAGTGGTCTTGTTCGAGGGAGGCGACGGCAGCGGTGAGGTCGCGAATGGGGCGGACAATGCTGCGAATGAGCACAATGGCCAGCACGGTGGCTCCGGCTCCGGCAACCCCCAAGGCGATGTAGCTGCGAAGGGTGGATTGGCGGAAGGAGGCGAGGAAGGTGGCTTCGGTGCGGGCAATGCCGAGCGTCCATTCTTGATTGCGGAGGGGAGCAAAGCCGGCGATGCGCTGTTGTTGGAGGGCGGGAAAATAATAGGTGACATACCCTGCTTGGGTGGCGTTGACCATGGCATGGGCGAGGGTTTTGAGGCCAAGGCTGGGGATGCGATCGACGGCATAGCGGCGATCGCGGATCACGTCATCTCGTACCTTGGGAGGCAGTTCCGCCAAGCTGTGATAGAGCAAGGAGCGATCGCGGTGGGCAATCACAATCCCCGCATAGTCAATCAAAAACACATCACTACCCTCATTGACCGGTAGCTCATCCACCATCGTCCAAATCGCTTCACCGTCTAGTTTCAGCACCACCACACCAAGAAATTCCCCTGTAATGCTGGTGATCGGAGCTGAAAAGAAAACGCCGGGCTGTTTTGTATTCGTGCCCACCAAGAGGCTGGACACATAGCTTTCACCTTGGGTTTGGGGAATTTGGAAATAATTCCGAAACTGGAAACTATCCCCCAGTATTTCAGGCATGCCGGGGGCTGCGACGGCTTCCCCGGACGCATTGAGTAAATAGACTAAGGCATAGTCTGAATTCGAGTCTTGTAGGATGCGGAGGGTTTGGTCTACGGCCACTTGGAGGGTTGAGCGGGCATCGGTTGGCGTGGCGAGGTATTCCTTGAGGTGGGGGGTTTGGGCAATGTATTCAACGATGTGTTGCTGATCGAGGATGAATTGATCGAGGCGATCGCTGTGACTTTGGGCCAACAGGGTGAGGTTTTGATACTCGGCGGCTTCGACCTCTTCAAAATTTTGTTGGATATTGAAATAGGTGATTAAGCCAGTGGGAACCAAGGCAACGGCCAACAGGGTGGTGGAGAGTTTCACCGCAATGGGCCAACGGGATGGACGAAGCCAAGACAATTTCATACCTGAAAGGAACACAAGGGAATGGATGTAAGCGCGATTGAATAGAGACGGGCCGGATCATGGTTTGACCGTGCCCCTGGTTTCACCCACAACGCGCCAGGGTCAGGAGGGAGGACAGGGGCAAATTGAGAGACGGAATCGAGTCTTCAGTGTGATCATCCCTTCTATGGTAGGGCTTTATTGGCGAGGGGTGGAGGATGTTGGGATGGGGGCGGCGAGGGCTGACGGGTTAAGCCAGTGGCGATCGCGGGCCATGATCAACACCAACGCCGCCACGCCGAAACAGAGCACGCTTTCGGTGCCAATGGTGCAGAGTTCTCGGATCGTCCAGTGGGGCAGGGTTTCAAGGCTGGCCCCGGTGCGCACGCCACTAAAGGCCCACACCACCCCTTGCCACAGGTGCGGGTTGCGATCGCCGCGTACCGTGTAGCGGTAGGCAACGCCAAATAAAAACCCCGTCGCCAAGGCAATGGCCAAGCCCGGTAACGTCAGGTGATCCAAGGGCAAAAACAGCGACCACTGGGGCGGCAGTTGCCCCGCGATCAAGAGCACACCGCCATAGGTGAGACTGTAGGCGATCGCCCCCATCAGTCCCGCATTCACAGAGGCTTGACGTTCGATCGGCTGCGGCATCAGGCTATACTCCTAAGATAGAAATTCCAGGCTCCGTCTAGAATTCTGTACACCATACCACAGACACGGAAGCCCTTCTCCGCTCCATTCTGTCCGCCAGACATCATGCCGATCACCCCGTCTCAGTTGGGCCGCCGGAAACACCAGCCGCCCGCCATTGTCACCCTCACCGCATGGGACTATGCGATCGCTCGTCTTCTCGATCAAGCCGACGTAGACATGATCCTCGTCGGGGATTCCCTCGCCATGGTCGCCCTTGGCTATGCCAACACCCTGCCGGTGGATCTCGACACGATGATCCACCACACCGCCGCCGTCTGTCGGGGCGTGAAGCGGGCCCTCGTTGTTTGTGATCTGCCCTTCCTCAGCTACCAAACCAGCATCCCCGATGCGATCGCCGCCGCCGGTCGTGTCCTCAAAGAAACCGCCGCCCAAGCCGTCAAACTCGAAGGCGGCAGCCCCGTCATGGTGGACACGATCCACCGCCTCACCACCCTGGGGATTCCCGTCCTCGGCCATGTGGGTCTCACGCCCCAATCCGTCCATCAATTGGGCTATCGACAACAGGGCAAAACCGAACCCGAAGCCGAGCGGATTTTGCACGAAGCGATCGCCGTCGCGGAAGCCGGAGCCTATGCGATCGTCCTTGAACATATCCCCGCCGACCTCGCCCACACCATCACCACCAAACTCCCCATCCCCACCATCGGCATCGGGGCCGGCCCCCACTGTGACGGTCAAGTCCTCGTCACCGCCGATCTCCTCGGCCTCTCCCCCAAAACCCCACCCTTCGCCAAAACCTACCTCAACCTCAGCGACCAAATCATCACCGCCACCCAACAATTCGCCGCCGACATTCGCAACGGCACATTTCCATAAAATCCCCTGGACAAGATTTGATAAGATAGCCGTAACATCCCGTAACAAGGCACATCCCTCAATGGCCCCGTGGGATAGGTGCGATGCTGCGCCCACCCTGCGATCGCTTGATCATTTTCACGCTGTTTAATGCCCGTCACCTATGACTGAACCCATGCCGGCACTCTTAACCCCGTTTCATCTCGGCGCGTTTCTGCCCGCCCTCGATAGCCTCTTTTCCACCCAAGGCGTGATGGTGATGCTCTTGGTCGCCTATGCCGGAGCCATGTGGATGTTTCTGTCCAGTGCGCCAAAAGTTCACACGATTATGGTGTCGGATCTCAACATAGCGCGGGAGTTCTACGAAGGGCTGTTAAATCTAGCCGTGGCCGATGTGCCGCTCCATTACTACTACAACTACGAGCAAAGTATGGGAGCCGCCAGCCTCGACCCCATCTACGGGATGTCGTCCCTGCCCACCACCGCCACCGCCCCGCCCACCCAATCCGAGGGGCTATGGTATCAACTGAAAAAAAATACCCAACTGCACATCATTTCTGGGGCGCAGTATGGGACGAAAAATCGGCAGCGCCATGTGTGCTTTGACCGCGATTGTTTAGAAAATATTTTGCTCCGGGTGCAGTCACGACGGTTACGGTTTAAGCTTCGCAGTCGGCGGCCCCTCAATTTTTTGGTGAAAGATATGGCCGAACGGGTGATCGAATTGGCCGAAGTGGCGGATTAATTCAGCAGTTAAGCCAGTCAACCAAACCAGATAAGGCGGCTTCAGCCCCTTGTATCCAAACGATCGCGAAACCCAAATAGCGAGCTAGAAGCTCGCACTCCAAGCCGCATCAAGTGGTAGGGTGAGCCTCTGGCTCACTGATCCCAAACTCACGCACCACCCAAACTCACGCACCACCCAAAGCGATCGCACCGTTAAAACATCTCCAAAGGTGCGATCGCTGCTGAGCTAACCCCCGTCATCCCCGCGCCATCATCGGCAGTCCGGCCCCATAGGTGCGCCACACCCCGACTAAGACCCCTTGGATTTGCACCTGATTCGCCGTGGTTTGAATCGGGTCATAGTTGGGATTAGACGCTTTGAGGGTCACTTGATTGCCACTTTGGTAATACCGCTTCAACGTCGTCCCTTCCCCCTCAACCCGCACCGCCACGATCGCACCATCCTTCGGCGTTTGATCTTCCTGGGGTTGACGCAGCAAAACAAAATCCCCCTCCGTAATCATGTCGCCGATCATGCTATCCCCCGTCACCCGGAGGGCAAAACAATTGGGCTGATCCATCACCCCTTGCAGGTCGAGTTCCTCCTGCTGGTTTTGCACATCGGTGAACGGCTCCACGAGGCCCCCCGCCGTAATCACCCCCATAATCTGAATACCCGGTCGATCGGGGGCATAGGTGATCCGAATCGTGCGGGCTTTCCCTTCATCCCAAGTGATATAGCCTTTTTTCCGCAACCGCTCCAGACGGCTTTGAATCGGCGCGGGGGACTTCAAGCTCATCGCTTTCATCATTTGCCGAATCGAGGGGGCGTGTTGGGAGGTGCGAATATAGTCCACCAGCCAATCGTATAGTTCTTGTTGCGCTCTTGTTAGTGATTCCATTGTGATTTTTTGGACAGACAATCAACAATTGCCCCGAAATGCATCCCGAATGTATCAATTAAAGTGACACCGTAGAACGTGAAACCCGAGTGCCGTCAAAGTCCGGTCTGGAAACTAGATTTTGTCAGGGATTCGCGTTTGTGACGTTTGGGATTAACTCAGGGTTATTACTATTCTAGAACCTCTGTACTAAAATAATACAAAAATCCTAAAAAATATTTTGTTGCCAAAAAAATCAATTCAATCTGATCGCTGAATTCACCACAGAGCAAGGATTTTTTCGATTTAAAGCGGTCGAAATTATCACAAATGAGCAGAGCTGCGGACGGCATTTAATCGGTATTTTCGGGGTTGAAAATTTGATTTTCCCGTCAATTTTTGCCCTTAGAGGAATGGTTTAGGCAAGGGCAGGGCAAAATCTCCCCGCTTACTCGTTCCGAGACCCACCCCGATCAGGGCTTCAACGAACTTCACCGCCACCCCCACGCCATCAATGACGGGAATGCCCAATTCCGCTGTTAAATCTCGGCTTAAATTCGCCATCCCGGCACAACCCAGGACGATCGCACCACATTCATCGGTGGCCAAGGCTTGGCGGCAGGTGGCGAGAATTTGCGATCGCGCCTCCCCCGCCGGATCATCCAAAGCCAACACCGCCAACTCCGTCGCCCAAATCCCCCGACAAAACCGCCCCATGCCGTACTGCTCCACCAAATGCGCGGCAATACATTTCGTCCGCCCCAAGGTGGTCACAATCGAAAACCCCGTGGCGATCATGCTCGCCCCGTGCATCGCCGCTTCAGCAATTCCCACCACGGGCCCCCGCGCTAATTCCCGCGCTGCGGCCAAGCCCGGATCACCAAAACAGGCGATCACATAACCATCCACACCCGCCGCTTCCCCCGCCTGCACCTCAGCGAGCACCCCCGGCACACTCAAGGCTTCATCGTAATGACCTTCGATGGAAACGGGGCCGTGGGGCGGGTTGACGGCGATGATTTCCGTTTGGGGGGAGGCGATCGCCCGCGCCGAATCGCCAATAATTGCCGTCATTGATGCCGTCGTGTTGGGATTAATAACCTTGATTTTCATCATTTTATCTTTATGGTTCTGTGCCCCCGTTTTATTGTATATGTGGGTTTATAAGCACTAATTGTGATATTTATGCTGTCGCTCGATATACAAAAGAGCCGCACCACCCCAGAATTCACCACAACCCCCCGTGTTCTGGTGGTCGAAGATGAAGAGTTGATTCGAGAGATGGTGAGCCTTGCCCTCAAAGAGCAAGGCTACCAGGTAATTACCGCCATTGATGGGCGGTCTGCCCTCAATATTTTGAAAGAGTCGCAGTCTAGCTTGCAACCGTCCTATGATTTGATCATTTTGGATGTGATGCTCCCACAGGTGAACGGTTTGGATCTGTGTCGCTTGTTGCGCTATCAAGGCAATACGATCCCGATTTTGATTCTCAGTGCCAAAGCCAGCGAAACCGATCGCGTCCTCGGCCTCGAAGTAGGAGCCGATGACTATCTCACCAAACCCTTCAGCATGCGCGAGTTGATCGCCCGCTGTCGGGCGTTGCTCCGGCGACAGAGTTTCGCCGCCACGCCTCCCGCCTCCGTGCTGGAATACGAAGAGATTACCCTCTTCCCGGAAGAATGCCGCGTCTTGGTCAGTGGCGAGGAAATTAACCTTTCGCCGAAGGAATTTCGCCTCTTGGAACTCTTTATGGGGTCGCCCCGCCGAGTTTGGTCACGGGATCAGTTGATCGAACAGGTGTGGGGGATGGATTTTATCGGCGATACGAAGACCGTGGATGTGCATATTCGCTGGCTCCGGGAAAAGCTCGAAGCTGACCCCAGCAAACCCCGCTATTTAATCACCGTCCGGGGGTTTGGCTATCGGTTCGGCTAATCTCAAGTCCACAAATACCCCAAAAACAAATACGAGGCTTGCTAGTCCGGATCGGCGATGAGTGAGCCAGAGGCTCACACTACCCCTGCCTTGATGCTTGTAGTGCGAGCTTCTAGCTCGCTGTTCTGGTTTCAGTTTCACTTTGTGTTGGATGCGCTAGTTTTGAGGGATTTAAAAGCGATAAGATTGAGGGCGTTGTTTGCCTTCTTGTGATCTGCCTGTTATGACCCAAGCTAAGAAGACCTGGAGCGATCGCTTTGAAACCGCGCTCCATCCTGCGATCGCCCGTTTTAATGCCAGTATTGGCTTTGATATTGAACTGATTGAATATGATATTACGGGGTCGATTGCCCATGCGAAGATGTTGGCTCACACCGGAATCATCAGCACCGAAGAAGGGCAACAACTGATCACGGGTCTAGAGCAGATTCGGATTGAATACCAAGAGGGGCGGTTTAATCCGGGGGTTGATGCGGAAGATGTGCATTTTGCCGTCGAGCGTCGCCTCACGGAATTGATGGGGGATGTGGGGAAAAAACTCCACACGGCGCGATCGCGCAATGACCAAGTGGGCACAGATATTCGCCTCTATCTCCGCGACCAGATCCAAACCCTGCGCGGCCAACTGCGAGAATGGCAAGGCGTGCTGCTCAAACACGCTGAACAGCATGTGGAAACCCTGATTCCCGGTTATACCCACCTCCAACGCGCCCAACCCGTCAGCCTCGCTCACCACCTCCTCGCCTACTTCAACATGGCCCAGCGGGATTGGGAACGTCTGGGGCAAGTCTATCAGCGCACCAATATTTCCCCCCTCGGTAGTGGTGCATTGGCGGGGACAACCTTTCCTATCGATCGCCATTACGCCGCCGCCGAGTTGAAGTTTGGCGGGGTCTATTCTAATAGTTTGGATGGGGTGAGCGATCGCGACTTTGCGATCGAATTCCTTTGCGCTGCGAGTTTGATCATGGTGCATCTCAGCCGCCTCAGTGAAGAAATGATCCTCTGGGGTTCTCAGGAATTCAGCTTCATCAAATTTCAAGACAGTTGCTCCACCGGGTCAAGCATCATGCCCCAAAAGAAAAACCCCGACATTCCCGAACTGGTACGGGGCAAAACCGGGCGCGTCTTCGGCCATCTCCAAGCCCTGCTCACGATCATGAAAGGGCTTCCCCTCGCCTATAACAAAGACCTCCAAGAAGACAAAGAAGCCATTTTCGACGGCGTGAAAACCGCCCAAGGTTGCCTCGAAGCGATGACGATTTTGCTCCGGGAAGGGTTGGAATTCCGCACCGAACGCCTCGAAGCTGCGGTGAATGAAGACTTCTCCAATGCCACCGATGTGGCGGACTATCTCGCCGCGAAGGGTGTGCCGTTCCGGGAAGCCTATAACCTCGTGGGCAAGGTGGTGAAAACCAGTCTCGCTGCTGGTAAGCTGCTCAAGGACTTGACCCTAGAGGAATGGCAAGCCCTCCATCCGGCCTTTGAAAATGATATCTATGCTGCGATCGCCCCTCGCCAAGTGGTCGCCGCCCGCAACAGCTACGGCGGCACTGGCTTTGAACAGGTGCGCAACGCGATCAAAGCCGCCAAAGAGCAACTCCTCGACACCGCCAGCTAAGCGAAGGCGGGGGCCATCCTTCTCGCCGCGTTTTCAGAAGCGATCGCCCGGCTTCACCCAGGCTGAAAAACCACAAAACCCCTCATCTATGCAAAGAGCAGAACGATGAGGGGTTAAGATTTCAGCCAGTGGATGGGGGATTATTCCGCAGCCGCTGCGGTTTCGGCATCCACCGCAAAGAAGCTGAGGTGGTAGAGGGTTCCTTTCCAGGGATGGGTTTGGGCCTCACGAATCACCGCCGACCCTTGCCAGGATAAATCTGGAATCGTCACATCGATCACGGTTTCATTCACCGCTGTTTTGCGGAGTAACAACCCGGCATCTTTCGCGTTAAGCACGAGGGAAATCGATTCGGCACCATTGTGGCCGTAGAGGTTCGCGGGGATTAGGCCTTCACGACGGAGGGCGCGGGGCTTACTCCCAGCGGGGCGAGATTGACAAGCGATGGTCAGTGGCATAGTGAATTGTTTGGGTTGAGAGTGGATGGTATGTGCAGAAATGGGTGGGATTACACGGGAGTGCCTTGGGCATCGAGTAACGCCCGTTTCGGGCCATGGATGGGATCTTCAACGATAATCGTTTGATCCCGACTGGCACCGAGGGAGACGATCGCGATCGGAACTTCCATCAGTTCTGCCAAAAACTTGAGGTAATTTAAGGCTGCTTGGGGCAGATCCTCAAGGGTGCGACAGTGGGCGGTGGACTGTTGCCAACCGGGCATGGTTTTGTAAATGGGCTGGCATTTGGCGAACTGGCGGGCGTTGCTGGGGAAATGATGGCAGGTTTCGCCCTCAATATTGTAGGCAACACAGACCTTGATTTCCGGCAGATCATCGAGCACGTCGAGTTTGGTGATCGCCAAGCAGTCGAGGCCGTTAATCCGCACGGCGTAGCGACCGATCACGGCATCAAACCACCCGCAGCGCCGGGCCCGGCCTGTGGTGGTTCCGAACTCTGCACCGCGATCGCCTAACTGTTGCCCCACGTCATCGATGAGTTCCGTGGGAAAGGGGCCTTCCCCGACGCGGGTGGTGTAGGCTTTGGCTACGCCGATCACCCGATCGATGATCGTGGGGCCCACCCCTGCCCCGACGCAAGCCCCCCCAGAAATGGGATTGGAGGAGGTGACGTAGGGATACGTGCCGTGATCGAGGTCGAGTAAGGTTCCTTGAGCGCCTTCAAAGAGGATGTTGGCGCGATCGCGCACTGCCTCGTCGATATGAAGTGAACTGTCGATCACATGGGGACGGAGGCGATCGGCATAGCGAAGATATTCCTCAACGACCGCAGCGGGATCAAGGGGCGGTAGGTCGTAGAGCTTTTCGAGAATCTCGTTTTTATGATTCACAGCCCAGGTGACTTGCGATCGCAACCCATCAGGATCGATCAGGTCAATCATCCGCACCCCAATCCGTTCGGACTTATCCGCATAGGTGGGGCCAATACCGCGCTTGGTCGTGCCGATTTTATGCTCACCGCGCCGTTCTTCCGAGGCCTGATCCAGCAAACGATGATACGGCATCGTCACATGGGCCGTTTGAGAAATGTAAAGCTGTTCAGTGGAAATGCCTAAGGTCGCGAGTTGATCCATTTCTGCAATCAGAACTTTGGGATCAATCACCGTGCCCGAACCGATGATACAGCGTGTCTTTGGATATAAGATCCCCGATGGGATGAGGTGCAGCTTGAAGGTTTGATCTTTGACAACAACAGTATGTCCAGCGTTTACCCCACCTTGATACCGCACGACAACGTCTGCTGAACGACTCAACAGATCCGTAATCTTGCCTTTGCCTTCGTCCCCCCACTGGGCACCAATAACGATAACGTTAGCCAATGGTCTTTTGATATACGACAGTTTTCACAAACTATCATTATCAAGATAGAGGGGGGTCTGTGTCAACCGCACAACGCACATCAATGCGGCTAGATCAGGATGGCTGATGCAGGTTAAATCTAGAATCCGGTACTTGAAAAAGGCTCTAAGAGGCTGTTTGAAACGTTAAACTCAGATCCAAATCATGAGCCTCACTCAATGGAAACAAGGGGCTTAAGCCCCTTGCCTCTCTATTCAAGACACTTTTTAAACAACCTCTAACTCTCTAGCGAGCAAGATGCTCGCACTACGGAATGACCGGATTATTTCCTTACGGTTCATCAGCCCCTGGAGTCTAACCCGTTGGGTGTCTTTTTGAGATCTTCGGTTAAATCCCGGAGCCGTCGAGGAATTCAAGAATTTCGCGATCGCGCAACTGACAGCGGCCCGATGTGGCTAACACCGGCTCCTGACGATCTCCCAAGGCCGCATGAACTAGAGATTTCGTCCCCGCCTGCTGATCCTGTAACTGTTCTAATTGCTGTTCGAGGGCTTCGATCCGGTCTACCAACATCCGAATCACCGTCGCCTCAGAATCCGGAAGTTTCCCATGTTCTAAGGGATTCACCCGCACCCCAGACCGATACACCACCCGGCCCGGCACACCCACCACCGTACAGTCCGACGGCACATCGCGCAGCACCACAGACCCAGCCCCAATCCGGACATTATTCCCAATTTGCAGATTACCGAGGACTTTCGCCCCCGCTCCGACGACCACTTGTTCACCGAGGGTCGGGTGACGTTTGCCGTTTTCTTTCCCGGTTCCGCCCAACGTCACGCCTTGATAGATTAAGCAGTAATCGCCGAGGATCGCGGTTTCGCCGATCACCACACCCATGCCGTGGTCAATGAAGACTCCTTTGCCAATTTGCGCACCGGGATGAATTTCAATGCCGGTGATGAAGCGAGCGAGATGGGAGAGGAAGCGCGGCACGAACGGAATGCCAATGTTGTAGAGCCAATGGGCAAGCCGATGACTCAGCAATGCTTGTAAACCGGGGTAGCAAAATAAAACCTCGGCCCAATTGCGGGCGGCGGGGTCGCGCTCGAAAATAATCCGGAAATCTGCGATGAGTGAGGATAGCACGGGATTTTCAGCAGTGAACGTGGAACCTTGACCATATTAACGTTGATGGGGGGACAGACAGCAAGGGGTGTTAACCCACCGTTGCGGGACGATCATGATGGTATTGAGGGGCGCGGATGGTGGGGTTTTTGCGATCGCTGCGGGTAACGTTGGACACAACTCAATCGCATTTGGGGCGCTTAAAGTAAAAGACTTGGGAGTTTTTGTCGCCACCGGGGATCACGGCAACGAGTTCCCACCCTTGAGCACCCAGATAGTTCAAGGTTTCAAGGACAGACTTGCCCTGCAATACATCGGCGATCGCTTGATTTTCCGATTCCACCGTAATGCGGAGAGGGCGCAGGGGCACGATGGTTTCTTGGATGGCCAAATATTCCCACAAGGAGGCAGGTTTAATCACAGGGATTCTCTACGGATCTTAGGAGTTGAACTCGTTTCCACGATATCAAAGAAGTCTTCGATCGCGTGCTTTAAAATTCAGTACAATTCGATGCAGTACAATGGCGGATAAAACTCCGGGCAAAATTTAGAGCAACGTCGTGTTTTCCCGAACGTTTAAATCATGGCTAGGGTTGGGGATCGTGCTGATTGGCCTTGAAGCGATCGCTCTCCACCAGGTTCATCGCACCTATTGGCAGAGTCGGCCCACGGAGGATCGGCCGAGCTTCATGGGTGATCTACATCGCTGGGGTCGAGCGCCCCTATCCTCCCAGGGGACGGCTCCCCTCTATCGTCTCTGGACGATGACGCTGGTGGGGGGAGGGTTAGCCGTGGGGGTTGTCACTGGCCGGGGGCAACAGCACCGGGAGCGCGATCGCCAGCAGTTGCGATCGCTGCGGCAACAATTGGCAACGGTGCAGGAACAGTACGATACAGTGCAGATCACCCTAGATCGCCACCATCACGAACAGGCCGAACTCCACCACACCCTCCATCAATTCCAAGCGATCCAAGCTGCCGCCCAAGCTGCGATCGCCGCCAAAGACAAGCAACTCCAACACCTCCAAGCCCAACTCAATCAATACCGTCACCCAGAATATGACGTGATTGAACTCACCGCCGCCTTTGAAGACCTCACCGAAGAGCAAACCCAACTCGAAAACGACAACCAACTGCTCCGCGCTGAAATCAGCGACCTCCGCCATCAGCTTTGGCAACTGCGCACAGCACCCACACCACCCCCCACCGAGATCGAGCCTCTCGACCCTGAACCCTTAACCCCAGGGGAATCCTGGCCCCTGTCCCAACTCGCTAACATTTCCACCACCCAAGCCGTCCAAGCCCTAAAACGCCTAGGTTTTGAAGTGGATCACCAAACCGGCAGCCACATCATTTTGAAACGCCCTAAACGCAGTTGTACGATTCCGGAAAAGTCGGAAGTCCGGCCAGGAACCTTAAAAAGTGCCCTCCAGCAAGCGGGCGTGAGTCTAGAGGAATTTCTAGAACAGTTGTAGACATGTCTATCGCGATCCTCAATCAATCGTAAATCTATAATCCCCGCCAACAAGGGGCTTAAGCCCCTTGCCTGTTCATGAATCAAATAGGATTGCTATATCCAGAAAATGTGCAGAATCCTTCCTCAAGCACCCTTGCTCACCTCAATCGACTCGCATTCCTGTATTCCTAAACTTAGGGATCTGACCTTGGGAGGCTGTCTCTAGGATGACCGCTGCCGTCGTGCCATGGCATAGCTAAAATAGTGCTTTATTGCAGGTAGATTAGGCGACTAAAATCTAGGCTAAAAATGCAATTTAGCTATCTATCGTAACCTACTGATTAACGTATGTCGTGACAGGGGTAAAATGCGATCGCGCTATAATCCAGAAAGGTATAGCTGTAATAGATAGGCTAAATGCAAATTACGCTTCCTGAGCATCTTTTAACTCGTTTAAGCCAGTTAGCTGCACGGCAACAGCAGTCGGTCGAAAGTATTCTGACTGACCGATTATTTACCGCCCTTGATGATGAGTTGGATCAGCTTCCAACGGGAGAACAGGCTGAGTTAAGGGCATTACACCATTTATCAGATGATGTGTTGCGGTTGATTGTGGCCGAGCAGATGCGCCCAGAGGATCAGGACTGCTTGACCCAATTAATGGAACGAAATAGCCAAGAAACGCTAAGTCAATTGGAGCGAGATACATTAGCTGCGTTGGTAGAGCGCAGTGATCAGCTCATGCTGCGGAAGGCGGAAACGGCGGCGATTCTTGTTCAACGAGGGTATGCAGGAACGGTGGCAGATCTAATACATCCTCATGCCCAACCCTAGCCCATCCAAACAAACCATCCGCGCATGGTATTAACTCGGCGGCGATGGGTACAGGCGGGACTGCATCCAGTTCTTTGAAAGAGTGCTCCACAATTCTCTACCGCGAGGAAATCCGAAACCAGCCGTCAGTGCGGGCAGTTTAGCGATACCGTTGGGTTAGGCTAAAACAGGCTTAAGCCTAGACATTGTTATTGTGCATCTGTGCCATGACCTCTCCGGCTGAAACAAGTTTCCAAGCAGGGCAAGCTGCTTTTCAGGCTAAAAATTATCCGGCGGCGATCGCTCATTTTGAAGCCGTCGTGCGCGATGAACTCGACCCGGCGATGCTCACCCAAGCCTATCAAGGGCTGATCGTGGCCTATTACAACGGCGATCGCGCCCGTGATGCCCTCGACCTTTGCAAACGTCTCAGCCAAGACCCCGATACCTATCCCTGGGCGGCCAAAACCCTCGCTGACTTGACCCGCCGCATCCGCAACGCCAACGCCGCCGCCTTTACCCCGCCCCAACAGCAATGGCCCAAGGCCCCCGCCCCCGCCACCCCTGACCCACCAC
>NZ_JAQMTY010000142.1 GCF_028330765.1 Spirulina subsalsa CS-330
GGGCGTGGCACTGCGGGGGGCGGGGGTGTGGTTGAGGAGCAGCAGCACATCGTCGGCGGATTGGAAGCGGTCTTTCGGGGTGGGGCGCATCATTTTTTCAAGGATGGCGGCGGTGCGATCGCCCACATGGGGCGCATGTTCGCGCCAAGTCCAACAATTGTTATAGGTGTCAAACAATTGATCCGACGCTTTCCCCGTCACCAACACTAAACAGGTCGCCCCCAACGCATAGAGATCCGTCGAGGGATAGACCTGAGACCCTTGCATCTGTTCCGGGGGGGCAAAGCCCATGGAATAAATGCCCGTCGAATGTCCTGATCCGGCACTCCCCGCCGTTACCTGTTTCACCGCCCCAAAATCCAGCAAATACAACCGCCCTTGGGTCGTGCGCATAATATTCGAGGGCTTAATATCGCGGTGAATCACGCCGCGCCCATGGACAAAGGACAACACATTAAGAATTTCTCGCAACACTTCTAGCATTTCGGCTTCGCTGTAGTTCCCCTTCGCGGCGAGTTCATGCTCTAAATCTTGACCATCAATAAATTCCTGCACGAGATAGAAAAATTGCTCGTCTTTGTTCCCTTGGCGATCGGGAATCACGAGGGGAAAGAAGGCAAAGGAGTCGGGAATTTGACGGTGTTCACGGCCGAGATCTTCTAACACAGCGGCTTCACGCTCAAAGAGGCCTTGGGCAATTTCGAGTTGTTGGGCAGAGAGATTCCCCGCCGGTTGGAATTGTTTAACGACGCAGTTGCGGAGGGAGGTGGTGTAGCGATCGCAGGCTAAAAACGCCGCCCCAAACCCCCCTTGCCCCAAAAGCTGTGTCGGTAAATAACGCCCTCCCAAAATCAGCGGCATCCCGCACTGCGTACAAAACTTTTGTTGGGTGGTTTTGAGCGTATTGGCATCATCAAGGTCAGCAAAATGATTACGGGAACCACAACTTGGACGGGTACAAAGAATTTCCATGAACTAGCCAAAAAAGCAAAAAAATATGAGCGCGATCAATCCCGTTCAAGATCAAGCGGCTTGCCCTCTAGCCTAGCTAGACCAGGGGGAATGTTCAATATTATCCGTCAGAATTTCACTGTAACCCTCAGTGTTTGGAATGGGGACGTTTACTCTTTGGTCTCAACGGCTAAGACGGGGGGCGTTTCGGGGCTGGGGTCGGCGGCGGGTTCAAAGAGTGAAAAATTACCCTGGGTCGAGAATTCTGGCAAAATTTCCTTGACAAAGGCTTCAGCGGCCTTAGAGCGGTAGCGACTGGGGTTAATAATCACCGCTAAGGTGCGCCGCACCACCATATTGTCAATGGTCGCCCGGTGCAACACGTTCATCTTGAGTTCTTTCTCAATGGCGGAAATCGAAACAAAGGCGGCCCCCAATCCCGACTGCACCGCATTCTTAATCGCCTCAATTGAATTGAGTTCCATTTCCACCTTGAGGCGTTTGGGGTCAAGATTAGAGCGGGTTAAGACTTGGTCGATCACTTTGCGGATCGTGGATTGGGAGTCAAGGGCGATGAAGTTGAGGCGATAGAGATCCTCGCGCTGGATCGTTTCGACGGTGGCGAGGGGATGATTCACCGGCAGGATTAAGGCTAATTCATCTTCGGCGTAGGGGCGGACATGGAGGGTGTCTTGGAGTTCGGCGGGCACTTCACCGCCGATGATGGCGAGATCCACTTGACCATTGGAGACACTCCAGGAGGTGCGGCGGGTGGAATGAACTTGGAGTTGAACGGAAACATCGGGGTAGCGTTGGCGAAATCGGCCAATCATCCGAGGCAGGAGATAGGTTCCGGTGGTTTGGGAGGCTCCGACAATCAAGGTGCCGCCTTGGAGATTTTGGAGGTCTTCGATCGCACGGCAGGTTTCTTGGCAAAGGCTGAGAATTTTTTCGCCGTAGTTGAGGAGAAGATGTCCGGCTTCGGTCATTTGAGCACGACGGCCACCCCGGTCAAACAGGGGCACGTCCATTTGGCGTTCAAGGTTTTGGACTTGGAGACTGACGGCGGGTTGAGAGACGTAAAGGCTATCGGCCGCACGTTTAAAACTGCCTTCGGTTGCGATCGCTTTGAGGATGCGCAGTTGATCCAGGGTGAACGGAATTTCAGACATACTTGTCCACGAGAGCGTGAGGAAAAGTGATGGAAACTCCCCCTTTAACCCATGCGCTTTGATTTACTTCTTTTATCAAAAACTTGAGGTTAATGAAGAGAATCTCCCTTAGACAATGACAGTATCATAAGTCGGGATCAACGTCTGTAATATTGATTAGTATTACTTAACAAAGCGTTGATAGTAACGTAAGCTAGTCAATGATGAAGAAATGTAACTATTGATTTTCCCACAACGAAATTGATGAATCTTGCCTGGTGGACAACGAGTCATACGGTGATGGTGGCATTGCTGATCGGATTTGCGATCGCCCATAGTGGCCTCGCCGCCCTGCGGCCCTGGGGCGAAGGGCTGATCGGGGCCCGACTCTATCGCGTCGGCTTTGCCCTAGTGAGCATCCCCTTTGCCACGGTGTTGATCATCTACTTCTTTAACCATCGCTACGACGGGGCGACCCTCTGGCAGGTGCAGGGCGTGCCCGGAGTGCAGGCGACGGTGTGGATTTTGAGCGCGATTTCTTTTTTGTTTCTCTATCCCGCCACGTTTAATTTGCTGGAAATTGCGGCGATCGCAAAACCCGAAGTCCACCTCTACGAAACCGGCATCATGCGCATCACCCGTCACCCTCAAATGGTGGGCCAGGTGATCTGGTGCATCGCCCATACCCTTTGGCTCGGAACCACCTTCACCCTCGTCACCTCCCTCGGCTTGATCGCCCATCACCTGTTCGCCGTCTGGCACGGTGACCATCGCCTCGCCCAGAAGTACGGCGAGGCCTTCATTGCCGCGCGCGATCGCACCTCCGTCCTTCCCTTCCGCGCCATCCTCGACGGTCGCCAAACCCTCCACCTCCGGGAATTCCTCAAACCCGCCTACCTCGGAGTCAGCGCCTTCATCGCCCTCCTCTGGTGGGGACACCCCTGGTTAATGGTCATGACCGCCAAAGTTCCCTGGTAGCCCAGCAAAATCCCGCCCCGATTGAATGCCTACGATATAATTTGTTACGAAGCCTAACGCAAACTAACCCCATGAGCGATCCCGTTACCCGTGCTTTCTTTGTTGGCCGCGCCCTCGCCTCCGTCTTAGGCGAAAAAGTCGAAGCCGCCTTCACAGATACCCTCAGCAATATCGGTAAATTTGAAGCCGAGCAACGCGAAAACATCCGCCAACTCACCACCGAAGTGATGAGCCGCGCCGATTATGACCTCGGCAACTTTGACCCCACGGCCGCCGAATCTCCCGCATCCCATCCCCCCCAGCGTCCGGCGGATCTCCAAGAAACCATCGACGACCTGCGGGCCGAAATCGCCCGCCTCCGCTCAGCCCTCACCACCCATCGCACCTAGATCCCATCGTCCCATGAGGCTAGAGTCCCCCAAACTCGTGCCTCTCCCGCTGATTTAAATTCTGTTAATAGTCCGTTGTTATTACCCCCCCTATAAAAAACCGCGTGTCTGCCCTTTCTCAACGATCGCTCCCCTACCCCTCTGACCTCAGCACCCCTGCCCAACCCGCCCAAATCGAAGCGGGCAAGGCGACCTATCGCTGGAATCGGGACAACTACTCCCCCATGCGCCGCCGCATGGACATTTGGCGGTTTGTCTTCACCTTCATCAGTGAATTGTGGTGGGATGCCAAAAAATGGACGTATCCCGGCGGTTACACCGACGAAAAACGCCGCATCCGTCGCCAAAAGCAAGCCGCCTGGGTGCGCGAAAGCTTCCTCGAACTGGGCCCCACCTTCATCAAGGTGGGTCAACTCTTCTCCACACGCGGGGATCTCTTCCCGATCGAATATGTGTCGGAACTCACCAAACTCCAAGACCGCGTCCCGGCCTTTTCCTTTGAGCGGGTCACGAGCATCATTGCAGCCGACACCGGCAAAACCATCGGCGAACTCTTCGCCAGTTTTGACCCCACTCCCCTCGCCGCCGCCAGTCTTGGCCAAGTTCACCGCGCCCAACTCCACACCGGCGAAGACGTGGTGGTCAAAGTCCAGCGCCCCGGCCTGAAAAAACTTTTCACCATTGACCTGGCCATCCTGAAGCGGATCACGCAGTATTTCCAAAATCATCCCCGCTGGGGTCGGGGTCGGGATTGGCTGGGGATTTACGAAGAATGTTGCCGGATTTTGTGGGAAGAAACGGACTATCTCCTCGAAGGCCAGAGTGCCGATATGTTCCGGCGGCATTTTCGCGAGTTTGATTGGGTGCGAGTCCCAAAGGTGTTTTGGCGCTATACCTCCCCCCGTGTCTTGACCTTGGAATATGTGCCGGGGATTAAGATTAGCCACTATGAGGCCCTAGAAGCCGCCGGGTTAGATCGTAAACGGTTGGCTCGTCAAGGGGCGGAGGCCTATTTACAACAATTGCTCAATAATGGGTTTTTCCATGCGGACCCCCACCCCGGTAATATTGCGGTGGCTCCCGATGGGGCGATGATTTTCTATGATTTCGGGATGATGGGGCGGATTAATGCCAATGTCCGCGCCGGGTTGATGGAGACGCTGTTTGGGATTGCGGAGAAGAATAGCGATCGCGTCATTGCCTCCTTAATCAAACTCGGTGCTCTCCAACCCATTGGCGACATGGGCCCGGTGCGGCGATCGGTGCAATATATGCTCGATAACTTCATGGACAAGCCCTTTGAGGAGCAATCGATCAGCGCCATCAGCGACGACCTCTACGACGTGGCCTATGACCAACCCTTCCGCTTTCCGGCCACCTTCACCTTTGTGATGCGAGCCTTTTCCACCCTCGAAGGGGTGGGCAAAGGTCTCGACCCTGAATTTAACTTTATGGAAGTGGCGAAGCCCTTTGCAATGGAAATCATGACCAACACCAACCCCAACAACGGCGGCAGCATCCTCGATGAACTGGGCCGCCAAGCGGCCCAGGTCAGCAGCACCGCCCTCGGCCTGCCCCGCCGCATCGAAGACACGATCGAAAAACTCGATCGTGGTGATATTCGGGTGCGGGTGCGATCGAGCGAGTCCGATCGCATCCTGCGCCGCTTGGGGATGGTGCAGATGCTCACCAACCACACCATCCTGCTCACGGGGCTGGTGATATCGGCGACCCTCTTCGTGGTCAATGATTTGATCATCCTAGCCGTGCTCGTCGCGTTGGCGGCCATCGGGGTCGGTGTGCTCCTGCTGCGATCGCTCCAAAAACTAAATCGTTACGATCGCTTACCATAATGTCCCACCCGCAACGGAGGGGATTAGAATCACAGGTGAATCGCTAATATTACTTACGCAAAAATTGGGCTATGGCACGTCGCTTTACGGGGCTTACAGACACGGGGATTGTCCGCTCAGTCAACCAAGATGACTTCTACATTGATCCTGAGGGACGATTTTTCGTTGTTGCGGATGGGATGGGCGGTCACGCTGGGGGTCAAGAAGCCAGTCGTATCGCCACAGAAACGATCAAGACCTATCTTGACGAAAATTGGAACGCCACCCTGACCACCCCTGATCTCCTCGAAAAGGCGATTTGGGAAGCCAATCAAGACATCCTCGATGATCAAGACACCCACCCCGAACGGGCGGACATGGGTACTACCGTCGTCGTCTTGGTGTTCCGAGAGGATCGGCCCTGGTGTGCCCATATTGGCGATTCTCGCTGTTACCGCCTGCGCCAGGATACCTTAGAGCAGATCACCGAAGATCAAACCTGGGTGGCACGGGCGATGAAAATGGGCGATCTCTCCCCAGAAGATGCCCGGAATCACCCTTGGCGGCATGTGTTGTCCCAATGTTTGGGGCGGCGTGACCTTAATCAATTGGATATTCAACAGGTGGAAATTCTGCCGGGCGATCGCTGTCTCCTCTGTAGCGACGGCCTCACCGAAGAAGTCCACGATCGCGAAATTTTCACCCACCTCAGCAGCAACGACGACTGCGAAGCCGCCGCCGCCGCCCTGATCAACGCTGCGAAAACCAACGGCGGCTCCGATAACATCACCGTCGTCATCCTCGCTGAAACCTGATCGCCGCCGTTGTTGCCCTTCCCGGAACCGGCGGGGTGGCTGTCCTGGGTCTCAACGGCAGACAGCAGCCCACGTCTCCCCTGCACGCACCGATTGATCCCTCTGCTCACGTTCCTATGGTATCGCTGGCCCGTCGTAACCTGTTTGAAGATTTGCCCCGCTTCCTGGTGGCCCAGGCGGGCATTATGTTTGCGGTTAGCCTCGTCACGATCCAAACCGGAATTCTCCAAGGGTTTACCCGCTCCACCACCCTGTTGATCGATCAATCCAAAGCCGATCTGTGGATTACCTCCGATCAATTTGTCTATTTAGAACTGACTGAACCCATTGCCCTCGCCACCCTCACCATTGCCGCCGAGGTGGAGGGCGTGGCGAAAGCGGAAGCCGTGATGCGGGGGTTTGGCCGCTGGTACATTCCCAACGAGGAATTAACCTCAGTGCGGATTTTTGGCTTTGATCCCCAGGGTGAATTGTTTGTGCCGGGTATGCTCCAAGCGGGCAACGTGGAGGATCTGACGCAGCCCTATACGATTCTGGTGGATCAAAGCAATTTGGATTCTTTGCATTTGGAGGGAGTGGGCGATCGCGCCCGCATCGACTCCCGCCCCACCACCGTCGTCGGGGTCACCAAAGACACCCAATCCATCGCCTCAAGCTCCTATATCTTCACCTCCCTGGAAAATGCCAACGCCTACACCAATTCAGGCTTTTCCTCCGAAGTGCAATGCCGCTACGACGAAGGCGACCTCAACTGCGTCAACACCTACACCGCCGACAATCCCATCGCCACCCCCAACCCCCCCGCCCCCGAACCCCTCAACCAAGCCACCCCGATCACCTTCATTCTGATTAAAGCCACCGACCCCGAAAATTTAGCGGGCTTAAAATCACGCCTCACGGATCAATTGCCCGGCACAAAAGTGTTTACCACCGCAGAACTCTCCGACATCACCCGCACCTATTGGCAACGCCGCACCGGCATCGGTTTCATCTTGGGCCTAGGGACAGCGGTGGGGGTGATCGTCGGCATGGTAATTGTGGGACAAATTCTCTACGCCTCAGTATCCGACCACATTAAAGAATTCGGCACGCTCAAGGCCATGGGCGCATCCGATCGCTTCATCTACGGCATCATCATTGAACAAGCCCTCTGGATGTCGGTGTTGGGCTATTTACCGGGGATGTCCCTTTGTTTGGGGGTGTCCTATTGGGCCCTGACGACCCAAGGCATTTTGATTTTAATTACCCCCCTGACGGCGGCGGGGGTGCTGGTGGTGGCAATGGGGATGTGTGTGGGGTCGGCCTTGTTCGCAATCCAAAAAGTGACGCGGGTTGATCCGGCGATCGTCTTTAAAGCCTAGGGGCTGCGCTCATCCCTGCGTCGTTAGGGCTTCTGCTCTGGGGTGGATTCGTCATCGGGGGCGATCGCAACTGGTTCACCAAGGTTATCTCGAACCCTGGCGCAAATTCTGAGGACTTCGCTAAAACACGGCCTAACTCCCATTCCGTCTTGCCCTCACGGGGGGGGATACACGATCGCAGGGCGGCGGCCTGACCGTAATTCCGGTCATACCCATCTCGGATAAACCAGTAGTGCTGAGGTTCATCAAAGGAGTTATTGAGAATGGGTTTATTGACTTCGTAGGTCATAGCTTAGGCTAGTGTGAATCTGATCTGATAACTCTTGGGGTCGATGGTAAAGCCGTGTTTTTCATACCATCCGATTAAGAATGGTTGTTGTGTCCGGTCTTCATACGTCAATTCGCCAACAATTTCATGAATCCCTTTCCGTCTAGCAACATTGATGATGTGTTGTAGTAACTGAGTCCCTAGAGTCTTATTCCGGTAGTTAGTAGGTTCGTTCCAATGAGTGAGTTTAAATAGCTTATCAATGCCACTTTGAAAGGTTTGATTATCGTAAATTAGAAAGTCAGCAATTTTCAGATTTCCGTCTTCAATTAAGCAATAGGCATAGCCTACGCGGTTATTACGCTCACACCGATTGAGAAAAAAGTAAATAGCTTGTGACTGACAGTTTTTATCAAAAAAGTAATCAATTTCAAGATGATATTCTCGACCATCACAATCAAAAATATTCTCAACTTCTTCAGATAATGCTCCAGGTTCAGCAGTGTAACTCATGATGAAATTTCGTTGGGAACGCAAGCTTGGGTAAATAGCTCTCCAAATCTAGTGAGCTTAATATGACTTTTAATATGAACTCCAGTCTGGATATTTCTTGCTTTGTCAAAAATCGGTTCTTGATTACCAACTTGCCATATACCAGCCAAGTTCAAACTATGTAAGTGATCTAAGTAGATTTCAAAATTTTCAGGATAAATAAGTTGATTCAATGGAAAACTATTTTCTAGTAATTTTATTGATTTAAATGTCTGCGATTGATGATCCAAGGATGAACATTGACGATAGATATAGAAATCTTTTTTGAGCCAAAACAAAATATGAGCTTCATCGACACTCAATTGAGCAATGATTTTAGGAAAGGCTGGATGTGCTTCTCTAACACGTTCTCGATCAATTGCCCTAGCGAGAAGGTTTATAAACATTTCAGCTAATACGCTAGACTCATCAACATAGCGTAGTGCTTCAAACACTGGCCCAACAATTTGGGGGTGTGCCTCAATTCGTTGTTCTTCTGGAACTCTGTCTGACAGTTTTTTAAGATGATGCTGCCAACGGTCTGATTCAATCGCAAGACGTTCAATAGGAGCGATTAGTAAGCGTAATACCTTTATTGTTGACTCTAGTCCACCTCCAATTTGTTTAGCAGTGGGTTGTAGTGTGTCTTTATAAACTTCACTAAGCAATAAGTATTTTGCAACATCCGGTTCTTCATCCATTCTCTGTACCTCGTAATAATCTTAAAATTTACGATATTCTTCACACGGATTAATCATCTTTCCAGGCTTCAATGCAAGCCATGAAAATATTGATAGCTGGATGATCAATTAATTCTTTGAAAGTTTCCGTACCTCCTGCCTTAAGAACTTTAATGATTTTTGACTTAAGAGCTTGATTACTCTCAATAACTTCTACACCTGCCGTAGCAATTTTTGAATTGTTAAGTGGGCTTGGTGGATTGTAAGTTTGTGACAGTTGGTTGAGCAATTCCTGAATTTCCTGAGCAGCTTCAGTAAGAGATTGACGCTGTTCTGGCGGATAGTTATTGATAGTTGCTTTGTCTATGTGGCCTGAACCTGTAACACTCGCAATATTGCTGCCAGGAAAGTTGAAATCTTGTTTGATACTCGGCTGACTTTGCTGTGGAAAGTCTTCAGGATGGTGCAGCATGGTTTTTCCCTTATCTGTTAATGTACATTTCGCATACTCAAGCTTTCCGTCTTTCCAGGCTCTAGCTCCCTTGATATATTCTTTCTGTACAAGAGTGTCTAATGCTGAATGTACACGATATTGTTCAGCATTCAAATGTAGTGCAATCTCTCGTTCGCTGGTGTGTCTTTCATCAATTGCTTTGAGTATTTTACTAATAAATTCATCCGACATATTCATCAAATCCTCTGGATGGTCA
>NZ_JAQMTY010000143.1 GCF_028330765.1 Spirulina subsalsa CS-330
GAAAATTAAGGACTCGCTGTCGCTCGATTTGTTTGTTGGTGCAAATTCATCTCGCCACTAAAAGGCACGTCCGCCGTTACCTTCGGTAACTCTACTCGGACTCGCTTTATCGTGGGAGTCTTCTTTGCACATTTAAGATAAACCATGCCAAGACCATCCCAGATCACAACGATGCCGCCTTCTAGAGGGAACTGAGGAGGGGAGCCGCGCCGAGGAGGGTGCGGGTGTAGGGGTGTTGGGGTTGGGTGAAGATTTGCTCTGTGGGGCCGAGTTCGACGATCTGCCCGGCTTGCATGACGGCGATCCGATCGCATAAAAATCGCGCCACCCAAAGATCATGGGTAATGAAAAGATAGGTGAGGTTAAATTCATCCTTGAGCGATCGCATCAAGTCCAAGACCTGGGTTTGCACCGTCGCATCGAGCATACTCACCGGCTCATCACAGATCACAAGCTGCGGTTGGGTGATTAAGGCGCGGGCGATCGCCACCCGTTGCTGCTGACCGCCGGAAAGCTCCCGTGGAAAACGTTGGTAATAGTCCGCTGTCGGCGTGAGTCCCACCCGTTCTAACATCGCATTCACGCGGGGTTGCGCCGTTTTCGGCGTGGCTAACTTGTGAATCAAAAGCGGATCGGCGATGCTTTGGCCGATGGTCATTAACGGGTTCAAACAGGCGAGGGGATCTTGAAAAATCATCTGCATCTGTCGCCGCAGGGGTCGCAGTTCCTCGGCGCTCAGGCGGGTTAGTTCTTGGCCGTTCAGTTGCACAGAGCCGGCGGTGGCGCGAACCAACTGCAAAATCGTGCGCGAGAGGGTACTTTTGCCGCAGCCCGATTCCCCCACCAGGCCGAACACTTCCCCCGCCGTGAGGCTAAAACTGACATCATCCACGGCTTTAATCACCGGGGGCGGGGTGCGGGAGATCCATTGCTGGATGAAGCTGGCTTCGAGGCTGTAATGCTGTTGGAGGTGGGTGACGGTGAGGAGGGGGGTGTCGGGGGTGGCGGGGATGGGGTCGGGGTCTTGAATGGCTTGGATGTGGAGGGCGGATTCGAGGAGGGCTTGGGTGTAGGGGTGTTGGGGGGCGGTGAGGATGGCGCGGGCGATGCCAGTTTCAACCATTTTGCCGTGATACATGACGGCGATGCGATCGCAATATTCCCCCACCATGGCGAGATCGTGGGAAATCAAGAGCAGGGCGAGGTTGCGCTCTTGGCAGAGGCGGGTGAGTTCCTGGAGAATTTCCGAGGCAACGGTGACATCGAGGCTGGTGGTGGGTTCGTCGGCGATGATTAATTTGGGTTCAAGCAGGAGGGCGAGGGCGATCGCCACCCGTTGCCGCATCCCGCCGCTGAATTCATGGGGATATTGCGACCAGCGATCCGCCGGAATGCGCACAGCGGCGAGGGTTTCGAGGGCGCGATCTTTAGCTTGGGCTTTCGTGAGGTGGGGGCGATGGGCTTGGAGGGTTTCAAGGCAATGATCGCCAATGGTCATCAGGGGATCAAGGCGCGTCATCGGGTCTTGGAAGACGAGGGCGATCGCTTCACCGCGAAACCGCCGCAACTCGTCCCCGCTGAGGTCAAACAGCGATCGCCCCTCAACACGAATCGCCCCCTCCACCTGAGCCGTCCCCGGCAACAACCGCATCAACGCCCGCCCTAGGGTACTTTTCCCACAGCCCGATTCCCCCACAAACCCCAGACGCTCCCCCGCCTTGAGGGTAAACGACAGATCATCGATCGCCCAGACCGTCTCACCGTAGGGGCTGGGATAGGCCACCCGGAGGTGATCCACACTGAGCAATTCTGTTAGGGAGTCCTGGGTCATCGCAGCCTGGGGGAATCGGGATTCTGCGGCTGACTCGATCGATCAGCATCGCAGGGATGATGGCTTAAATATCGTAGGCTTTTTTGACACTCATGTTCCGAATGTCCTGATTTTGGGCCGCTTTGCGAATCAGATAGGCCAGGGCAAAATCCCCATGCTCATGGTGATTGAGGGTGTCAGCTAGATCAAAAATATGCTGGGCCAGATCATCGCCGAGCTTCTCGATCATGCCTTGCCGTTCGTTGGCGGCGGCTGCTTGTTCACGAATTTTCATTTGCCATTCTCGTTCAAAAAACTGTTCTAACGATCCGCTCACCCCCAATTGTGTGAGCACATCCCATTCACCGCGATCGCACCAATAGCCCTCACATTCATTACACCGCTCTAAATAAAACGGCGTGCGGCAAGCAATCTTAGTACGCGACAAATACCGGCTACAACTGGGGCAAAGACCGGCCCGTGCATCCACCTCAGGCACGTTGAACTCTGAGACAATGGGTTGAGCGAGGGTTTCGGGCGTTGCATTTTGGAGCGGGTGGCGCTGTTGCCAGGCCTGGTACGCCGTCGCTGCAACCCATTGGCCCTGACATTCGCTACACCGCTGCACCATGATTCCTCCGGTGAGCGGGGCATCAAGCAGGGCAGTTTTCTTGCACTTGGGACAATCCACAACATTCGTTGAATCCGGTTTACGTTCCCAATTTTAAAGGGTGATGGCCGGTCTGTTAACGGGGAGCCTCGGCCAATCCCCCCCCATTCACCCCTCCTGCATCCCTCATCCCCCGCTCGCGTCCACAGTGCTACTCCCCTGAGTGTGTTTCCAATTTCGAGGCTGGGGAGTCCGGGGGATGGGGGGCGGTAAGGTTTAAGATGCGGTCAAAATCGTAGGTTTCGACGATGGTGAGGAGGGCATGTTTGAGCAGCACGGCATGGTCGGGTAGTTCATTGAGGAGGAGGCGGATGGCCGGTTCACTGCATTGCTCGGCGGCCGCGTGGAGTTGCGATCGCCACTCTGCCGGCATCAGATCCAGCATTGCAGGATTCAACCCCTCTAGAGAGGGTCGGGCCTGATCCTCATTCGGGCTGATGTAGTCGTAGGTGAGGCCGAGGGTTTCGCCAATCACCTGAAGCAACTGCTGGCTGTTGAAGGGTTTACTAAAAAAAGCGGTGCAGCCCGCATCTAAGGCCCGTTGGCGATCGCTGTCAAACGCAAACGCCGTCAAGGCAAAAATGGGCAGACTGGGGTCAGCTTGGCGAATCTGGCGCGTCACCGCCAAGCCATCCAGCCCCGGAATTTGAATATCAATCATGATTAACTGGGGTTGCCACTCTTGCCAGAGCGCGATCGCCCTCTCGCCATGGGTCGCCGCCTTCACCCGAAACCCAATCGACTCCAACAGATAAGTCAACAAAAAACGATTATCCGCCTCATCCTCCACAATCAAAATCCGAGGCGGAACCATCCCCGACGCTAGACCCACAATCTGCTGCAACTGCATCATCGGCTCATGGCTTAACGAACAGGAGGAAGCAGACGCATAGTCCCACAACGGCAACTGAAAGAAAAACACTGACCCCTGCCCCTCAACACTCTCCACCTCAATCTCACCCCCCATCAACTGCACAAACTTCTGACTAATCGGCAACCCCAACCCAGTACCATCCGTGGTTTGCACCGCTTGAGGCTCTTGGGTAAAGGCTTCAAAAATCCGGTCTAGGGCCGATGCCGGAAGACCACAGCCCGTATCCTGCACCTCAAACCGCAGTTCACACTGTTGAGTCATGGACGGCCGCACCAGGGTGACGGCGAGTTTCACCCTGCCATTCACCGTAAACTTAATCGCATTCCCCACCAGATTGATCAACACCTGACGCAGTTTGCGTTGATCTTCATAGATATATTGCGGCACATCCGGCGCAATCTCGATCTGAAACTGCGTGTCTTGGGTCTCGGCCTTGAGGTGCAACATCGCATAGAGCATATTGACCAGGTGATAGAGATCAAATTCGTGGCGCTCTAGGGCAAGCTGCCCCGCTTCGATTTTGGACAGTTCCAGCACGTCATTAATCAACATCAGCAGATGTTCACCACTTTGGTTGATGATCTGGAGATAGTGTTTTTGGGTGGGGCTGAGGCTGAGATCACTATCTAGGAGTTGGGCAAACCCTAAAACCGCATTGAGGGGCGTGCGAAGTTCATGGCTCATGTTGGCGAGAAATTGGCTTTTGGCCAGGCTGGCGGCATCGGCGGCTTCTTTGGCTTTTTGGAGTTCATGGGCTTGGTGTCGGGCGTGGTCGAGGAGGTAGGCCTGTTGGAGCGCGATGCTGAGTTGATGACTGAGATGGAGCAGGATCGTGATTTCGGCAGATTGCCAATGGCGGGGGCCGCTGTTTTGATAGACACCCACTAATCCCCACAGTTCTGTGCCGACAAAAATGGGCATGATCACATAGGCTTTGGCTTGAAAGGTGGCGAGGAAGTCGAGATAACAGGGGCTGAAGTTGGCTTGACTGACATCATTAACACACCGATAGTCTGAGGTGCTTTGATAGTTTTTGCCTTGGTTGGTTTTTAGATGGGTGTCGTTGATGGTGAAAAGTGGGTTGGTCTGGACGAGGGATTGTAAGGCGCAGCAGGAGTCCTGGATCAGGTGGCTTTCTAGGTAACGCTGGGGGTGTGTTAGGGAGATCATGGGCTGCCAGGGTTCAACCACGGCTTCGGCGACGATGGTTCCACTCCAATCGTTGTTAAAGCGATAGATGACGACCCGATCGCACTGGAGGCGGTTCCGTAATTCTTGGCTCGTGGCATTGAAAATCGTGTTTAAATCCAGACTTTGGCGAATGCGATTGATCGATTCATTAATTAAGCGATCGCTCTCAGCCGTGGCCTGAATCGCCAGTTCAGCCTCTTTTTGGGCGGTAATATCCACTAAAATGCCATCCCACACCACTGTGTCATCTGCCTGGCGTTTGGGCCGGGAACGCCCCTGCATCCAGTGCAATGCTGTGCCTTTAAACCACCGCCACACATGATGCCAAGGCGCAAGGGTACGAGCCGACTCATGGATCGACAACCACAACGGTTCGAGATCCTCCGGATGCACCCATTGAAAAATTTCATCCTGAAGCTGGGTCATCAGATCCAGGGCTGAGATACCGAGCAACTCCTGACAACTCGGACTCACGTAGGGAAAGGTCACAACCCCAGCGGGGGACAGGGCCATTTGATACATCATGCCTGGCACATTGGCCGCCAAGGTTTCATACTGCGCATGGCTTTGTTCGAGATCCTGTCGAGCTTGATGCCGGTATTGATGGGCGGCCAAGAGTTCACCGAGGAGCACGAGCCAGTTTTGCTCTTCTTCGCTCCAATATTGAGGGATGGTGCAGGCTTCAATGCAGAGATAGCCCCTCGTTTGGTGGTCATGGTTGAGGGGGATCACCAGCAGCGACTGGATATCGGCTTGGTGCATCAGGGCGCGATCGCCCGCCGCTTCCGGGGGCATCGCCTCCACCCAAGGCACATAAAACGCCTGGTGCGGATTGGCCTGCAAGGCCGCCAGGGTATAGGTGAACGGCGACATATCGAGGCGATCGGCCATGGGACAATGCCACTCCGGTTGTGCCCAACAGCGCAGAATACGCCAATCGGCGGGATTTTCAGAATCCAGCCAAAAGAGATAGGCGCGATCGGCCCGAATCTGTTCGGCCACCTGCGCCAAAATATCCCCTAAACTCTCTTGCAGCGGCGCATTCATCAATTGGCGGGAAATATTCGCCATCATCGCCGCTAAGGTGGCTTGATGGGCGAGGCGATCGGTCACTAATTGGCGTTCGAGTTCTAGGGCGATGTGCGATGCCCCCCTGCGGAGGCCGGCGATCTGAGCATCCGTGAGAATCAAGGGCCGCCCATCCATCAGCACCAAAGTCCCGATCACCTCCTGGGCCGAGTTGTGCAAGGGTAAGCCCAGATACCCATTCACTTGGGCTGCGACGAGATGCATCGCTTGGGGGAAATGGGTTTGCACATCCGCCGGTATATAGCAGATCTCGCCTCGGATGACCTGCTGACAGGGTGAGTCATCAATGACATAGACCTGACCTTCGTTCCAGGTTGCGCCATCCCAAAAGATTCGCGATCGCACCCGACTCGGTTGTGTCCCCCACACCTCACAGATCGACACATACCGCACATTGAACCCATGGGCTAAATCCTGGGTACAGTCCTGAAAAAAAGGCTTGCCCGTCTTGTGACTCCATTGCTTCAGCAGCCGATCCATCATCCACACAATGCCAGTTTGGATCTGATTCGGGATGATGCCCAGACGAGCATTGACCCGCACCACTAACTCCGCCGGGTCACAGGGCAAGGTGAGATAGTCCACCACCCCCCGCTGAAATGCCGCCACTTTTAAATCAGTGCGATCGCACCCGCTCACCATCACCACCGGCACACCCCAGCCCCACACCGCCTCATCCGGCAACCCCTCCCCCACCCACACCACCAACGCCCAATCCGCCGACACAGACGGCAACTCCGGCAACGGAGCAACCACAACGCGATAGCCCGCTTGCTCTAGTGCCAACATCTCAGCATGATGATCCTGGGCAGCGGGATCAATCCACAGAATTGGAGCACACCAAGACGACGATTGCATGACAATATTACTCGTTGGAATAGATGAGGGGTTCGTCAATCATGGCACACAACTTTACGGGTTTAAAGCTATAGCGATCCTAAATCAATCGGAGATCTGATCTCCTCATCAACAAGGGGCTTAAGCCCCTTGCCTATTCATGAATCAAATAGGATTGCGATAGAATTCATGAACTAGACAGACAGCATCATCATCAATCAAGACTGGAACGATAATCTATTCAAGGCAATCCAACATTTAGAAATACCCCCATTCCATACGAGCAATCACAGGTCTACACAACAGTTTCTGATCTCTATCACGCTCCATATAGCGATCCTAAATCAATCGAAGATCTTATCTCCTCATCCACAAGGGGCTTAAGCCCCTTGCCTGTTCATGAATCAAATAGGACTGCTATAGTACAGAACCCTTAACGCACCTAAACCCTTGGCTCAAATTTTATGGGGTTGAAAGAGGAACGGATATCTAGACTCAATCCATGGGGTGCATCCCACTTTTGCAGATTCCCATGGCTCGCCAGGGAGCACCCTCATCCCCAGCCCTTCTCCCGCAGGAGAAAGGAGCCAAAAGCCCTCTCCTGAGGGAGAAGGTTGGGTGAGGGATTGCATAACTGGGATGCACTCAATCCATGATTCACTGGAATATGTAATTCTCTGGTTTTCCATAACGCTTTTAACTCAATACCCTTTCAGATATCACCCCACAAAATGGCCAATGATGACAGTTGTGAATACGTTAAAAACAAAGTGACAATTGGCTACTTGATAATAGCTTGAACCCATGTCCGGACTACATTATTTATGACGCTATGTGAATTTTCAGCGTGATTCTTAAATCGCTATCGTTACAGTTTCCAGATTCAGGCTGCATGGGTTGCAACAGCGGGCCGTCCAAACATATCCCGTGCCTCGCAACGTCGGTCTGATAATCTCTACCCATGACCAGAGTAGTTTGCAAAATCAGGATCACATTCTGAATCAAACGTATTAGGCCAAGCCCAGACGAGTGAGGGTTTTTTGCAAGGTTTGTAGCTCCACGGGTTTAGCTAGATATTCATCAGCCCCTAACATTGTCCCCCATGTTTTATCAACCTCAGTCCCCTTGGTTGAGCAGATCACCACAGGAATTTTTTTGGTATCAGGACTGCCTTTGAGTTCTCGACAAAACTCAAAACCACTTTGCCCAGGTAAAATGACATCTAAAAAGATAATGCTGGGCGACTCACTGACTAACCGATCTTTCGCTTCTTCTACGCTCGATGTGCTAATCACATTAAACCCGGCCGCCATGAGCGAGCGGGCCATGTATTCACGATCTGTTAGGCTATCTTCGACAATTAATGCGCTTTTCATAGGTAACTTTTCAAATACGGGAATACTCAGACTGTGATGTACAGGTTATTTTAGCTTGAATAATTGTCCAAATTGACGAACTGAGACGACATAGGCTCAAAATTCATCACTGAGCAGATCGGGCATGCTCACTTCCCGCAGCGAGGATTGGGTCGGGGGCAGTCGAGATCTGAGGTGTGGGGGGATAGCTTTTGGGGCGATCGAGATTTAGGATGCGGGGGCTGGGGCTAGGGGTAAAAAGAGTTGAGAGCGATGGTTCTGGCCGGAGTGGAGGGTGATGGTGATGATTTGGGCGGTGGCGAGGGAGGGATGGGCGGTGGGGTTGGCATGGCCGGTGTTGATGGGGTAGGCGGGGAAGTTGGCGAGGCTGATGCTGAGGCGGAGGCGATGGCCGGGGGGCAGTTGGGCGCAGGTGGCTTGGAGGGGGATGCGGATCGGGGTGCTGGTGGTGTTGTGGAGGTGGATATAGCCTTGGGCAAGGTTGTAGACGGAGCCGTCGGGCTGGACTTCGGAGAGGATGGCGCAGAGGTCGTAACTGGGGGTGCTGGCGGTGCAGTGGAGTTCGACGATCGCTTCTCCGGCAATCACTAACGGCTCGGTGAGGGGGGCGGTGGTGTAGGTGAGGGTGTCGGTGCGGTCGTCAAGGTGCGATCGCTCCCGTGATCCGGCGGGTTGGCTGGCGTGGCCGCCCCAACTGGGAGCCGGTCGCCAAGGGTCATGGATCAGGATGTCCGCTTGGTCGGGGAGGGTTTCGGCGCTGTGGGGGGTGAGGTGGCCGGCATCGTCGCGGGTGCTGGCGAGGCCGTTGCTGGTGAGGGCGAGGAATTGATAGTGGGCGGGGGGGAGGTCGGTGAAGGATTGCCAGGTGTTGCGGCCCATCATGAAGAGGCACAGGGGGTCGTTGGTGAGGAGGCCGGTGTCTTTGCCTTTGAGGAAGTGGTCAAACCAGCGAATTTGCAGTGCATCGACGGGGTTGTTGGCGGCGGGGCCATAGTTGCGATCGCCGACCCGCCGCCCCCAGGGGAGATGACCCCACGGGCCGATCAGGAGATATTGGGGGGCTTGGCATTGCGATCGCATCTGCCGATAGAGGCGCAAATTGCCCCGCAGGTAGGGATCAAACCAGCCGCCAATGTGGAGCATCGGCAAATCCACTTCGCCCAGTTGGGGTTGAAAAGCGTGCCAATAGTCATCGTTATGGGGATGGTTGAGCCATTCAAAATAGAACGGCGCATATTTTTGGAGGCTTTCGTAAAAATGGGTCGGGGCGTGGGTGATGGGCAACTGCCGCGCCGCTTGATAGAGGGTTTCAAAGGCGGATTGATCCCCCTGGCGGCGGGCGGTTTCGGCGGCGAGTTGCACGGCCCAGCCTAAATTGCCTTGCAGACAAAAGGCCCCATTTTCATAGACCCAATCTTGATAGAGGTCATAGCCCACCATGGCAGGGGCGATCGCTTTCAAGGCCTCCGGTTGCGTTTGGGCCGCGTAAAGCTGCGTCATCCCCTGATAGGAAAAGCCATACATCCCCACCGCGCCACTGCTGCCGGGCAACGTCGCCGCCCAATTTACCGCATCGTAACCGTCATTCACCTCATGGCGAAACAGGTCAAAATCCCCGTCCGACGTGCCGCGACCGCGCACATCTTGGATCACCACGATATAGCCCTGGCTCGCGTACCATTGGGGCGGCGCATAGACCACGGTGGAGGCGATCGCTCGTCCGTAGGGTTGGCGCATCAACAACACCGGATAGGTTCCCTCATCCGCCGGACAATAGACATCCGCATCCAAGCGCACCCCATCCCGCGTGTGCATTGACCGAGTTTCGCAGCAAATGTTTAGGCTCAATGGTCTTGACTCCCCAAGTTTGACGAACTGTCTTTTGACAGGCGATCGCAATATCTCCACAATCGTACCGTTAAACATTCCCACACCCCACCCCATGCACACCGATCACGATAAACCGAAACTGATCTCCATCGGCATCGCCCCCATCGGCATCGTCTCCATCGGCATTGTCCCCATGGGCATCATCTCGATCGGAGCCGTTCCCATGGGTCTCCTCTCCCTCGGAGCCGTTGCCATGGGGGTCTTCTCCGCCGGCAGCGTCTCCATGGGCGTTGTCAGTGCCGGCATCCAATCCATGGGCGTTGTCAGTGCCGGCCCCATGGGCATGGGCAACATCCGCGCCCCCTTCCCCTTCATCTTCCCCGTTAACCGCGCCCATGATCCCATTCACGGCCATTCTGAACCCTCTGAAAACTCCATGGATGAGATGGACTCCATGGAGCATGAGGGCCACGGTGGAGAATAGGGGCTTTTTTGGGGAGGTGCGATCGCATCCCCCCCGGCCATCCGCCTATAATAAAGGGCTAACCCCTAACCGGGTCAGCGTCGCACCAATGAACACGGCATGGCAAAATCCCAATCCGAAGGCATCAAAATCATTACCGACAACCGCAAAGCCCGGTTTCTCTACGAAATCCTCGAAACCTACGAAGCCGGCATCGCCCTCGTCGGCACGGAAGTGAAATCCATCCGCGCCGGTCGCGTCAACATCCGCGACGGCTACGGCCTGATGCGCAACGGTGAAGCCTGGCTCCTCAACGTCCACATCTCCCCCTACGATGCCAGCGCCGCCTACTTCAACCACGATCCCCGCCGCACCCGAAAACTCCTCCTCAAAAAACAAGAAATCAACAAACTGGTCGGCAAACTCGAACAGCAAGGCCTCACCCTCGTTCCCCTCAAACTCTATTTCAAACGCGGCAAAGTGAAAGTCGCCCTCGGCCTCGGTCGCGGTAAAAAACTCCACGACAAACGCGAAACCGTCAAAAAACGCCAAGACGATCGCGACATCCGTCGCACCCTCAAACAATTTTGAGGTTTTTTGCGATCGCATTGCCAAGATGAACAGAGTTAGGATCATCTAAAATCCAAATCCACTCGCAAAATACAACATTTCACCCCAAGAACCCACCGAATCATCTATAGCGATCCTAAATCAATCGGAGATCTTATCTCCTCATCAACAAGGGGCTTAAGCCCCTTGCCTGTTCATGAATCAAATAGGATTGTTATAGGCGTAATTCGTTTTATGCTCAAATTTCGGTCTGGAGGATGATTTGGATACAGTTTTGGAGAGGAACAAGTTCCTGCTGAATCACATTCCAAATAATACGCGGGTTGATCGTGAAATAGGCATGGGCAATAATATCCCGTATTCCCGCAATCTGCTGCCATGGAATCTGCGGATACTGCTCGCGAAGTGTATCCGGAATCTGTTTAGTGGCTTCACCAATGATGAGGAGATTATGGGTGACTGCATCCAACGTTTTTTCATCCGCCACTAACTCTTCATAGCTCAAATGACTAGCATAGATTTGAATTTTGGCAATGCTACTTAAAATATCATTGAGGTAGAGACTGAGTTGACGGGACATAAATCGCTTCGTTGAGAATTTTGTCTTTAATCACGGGTTTGAGGTCATCTCGTATCACTAAATCAACACTTTTTTGAAATAGCTTTTCCAGAAAAAATTTAAAACTCATGTATAAATTCAGCGTTAAATCTGCCTGAAATTCCACCAGAAAATCTAAATCACTGGTGGATGTAGCCTCATTGCGAGCGACTGAACCAAATAGCGCTAAGCTCTTGACGTGGAATTGTTCAAATAGATCAGTTTGGTTGCCTAAAATTTGGAGGACTGTGTTTGCATCAAAGGTTTGGGTCGTTTTGGATAGAGACATAGCGATCGCACCAAAATTCGTCTTCCTTAGTGTAGCGTTACCGCCTGAAGGGGCTGATCGAAAATAGCCCGACTGTTGATCAGTCGGGCCGTTTTGCGTGATGGATCACACGATGTTAAGAAGTCAGCAGGTTGGGAGCTTGGAGATGCCATTCGGTGGACTGCTCATAGGCGTGGGCCACTTGGAAGAGGATGTCTTCGCGGAGGACTTTACCGATGAGCTGCATGCCGATGGGGAGACCGTTTTCATCAAAGCCGCAGGGGATGCTAAGGGCGGGCAAGCCGGCGAGGTTGACGGGGATGGTCATCAAGTCCGAGAGATACATGGTGAGGGGATCATCGGTTTTGTCCCCGGCTTTGAAGGCGGTGCTGGGGGAGGTTGGGGAAACGAGAATGTCTACTTTTTCAAACGCGGCATCAAAGTCTTGCTTGATCAGGGTGCGGACTTTTTGGGCCTTGAGATAATAAGCGTCGTAGTAGCCAGCGGAGAGGGCGTAGGTTCCGAGCATGATCCGGCGCTTGACTTCGGTGCCGAAGCCTTGGGCGCGGGTGTTTTTGTACATGTCGAGGAGGTTGTCGGCAGCTTCGGCGCGGATGCCGTATTTGACGGCATCGTAGCGGGCGAGGTTGGCGGAGGCTTCGGAGGGGGCGATGATGTAGTAGGCGGGGAGGCCGTAGTCAAAGCGGGGGCAGGAAATGACTTGAATTTCTGCGCCGAGTTCTTGGAGGACTTCGATCGCTTTCTTGACGGCTTCTTCAACGACGGTTTCGAGGCCACTGCCGAAGGTTTCTTTAATGATACCGATGCGGAGGCGGGATTTGGGGCGGAAGTTGGGACGGAGGAGGTTGGCGTAGTTGGGGATTTCGACCTTGAGGCTGGTGGAGTCGTTGGGGTCGTGGCCGGCGATCGCTTCCAGCAAAATCGCCGCATCCTCTACCGATCGCGCAAACGGCCCAATTTGATCCAACGAGGAGGCATAGGCTACCAAGCCAAAGCGCGACACCAGGCCATAGGTGGGCTTCATTCCCACCACGCCACAGAGGGAAGCCGGTTGACGGATCGAGCCGCCTGTATCGGAACCGAGGGCGATCGGGCATTGACGACCGGCGACGGCTGCCGCTGATCCGCCGGATGATCCGCCCGGAACGCGCTCGAGATCCCACGGGTTACAGGTGCGACCGTAGCCGGAGTTTTCCGTGGAGCTACCCATGGCGAACTCATCAAGGTTCGTTTTGCCCACCATAACGGCCCCAGCTTCTTTTAACTTGCGGGTGACGGTGGAGTCGTAGGGGGGGACAAAGTTTTCGAGGATGCGCGAACCGCAGGTGGTGGGAATGCCGGTGGTGCAAAGGTTGTCTTTGATGGCGATGGGAACCCCGGCCAGCAGCCCAATCTGTTCACCCGCCGCAATTTTGGCATCCACTTGCTCGGCTTGGGCGATCGCAGCTTCGGCGGTGATGTGAAGGAAGCTGTGTAGTTTTGGCTCTAGGGCTTCGATCCGGGCCAGGGCTTCGGTGGTAATTTCAACGGCGGATCGTTCTTTGCGGACAAGTTGTTTGTGTAGCTCGCGAATAGATGGCATGCGGGTCTCTGCGGGTGAGAATCTAGACCAGTTCTCAGTGTACTAGGTTCTGGAGCGGGATGATCAGGCGATCGCACCGCAAACGGGAATTATCCGGGGGAATCGGACTCGGCTTGCTCAAACAAGGATTTAAGGTAGGCTTCAGCTTCTTCCGGGGTAAATAGCAGTGCTTCGCCGTTGCAGAGGATTTCGTATTTGCCGCTATGGTAGCCATGGCCTGCGATCAACCCCGCTTGAATCGCGGCATTGCCCAACTCGGTTAGATCATTCACACTTTGAAAGGCGGCGGAATAGTCAATTAAATCCTGCTCGTATTCCAATTCGGGGGGAATGTCCGGGTTTTGATCGCTGGGTGGCTGGGGGTCTTGGGTCATGGTGATCTGGGCGGGGTTGAACGTCAAAGGCTTCTGCTCTATCATACCCGCTGGATTGCAGAGGTTTGGGGTCAGGTTGAGGAAGCCGGGGAGAGTAAGGAAGAATGGAAGAAATGAGGAACAATGCAACATGGATTATCGCAATCTCGGTACGAGTGATCTCACAGTTTCGGCCCTGTGTTTGGGGACGATGACCTTTGGGCAACAAAACACGATCGCCCAAGCCCATGCCCAACTTGATGCCGCGATCGCCCAGGGGATCAACTTCATTGACACGGCGGAAATGTACCCCGTGCCGGCCCGCGCTGAAACCTACGGCAGCACGGAAACCTACCTGGGGGAATGGCTCAAACAGCAACAGCGCGATCGCATCATCCTCGCCACCAAAGCCGCCGGCCCCACCGATCGGATGCCCTGGATTCGGGGGAGCGATCGCAGCCTCAACCGCGCCAACCTCGAAGCCGCCCTTGATGCCAGCCTCAAACGCCTCCAAACCGACTACATCGACCTCTATCAACTTCATTGGCCCGATCGCTACGTCCCCCTTTTTGGCGCACCGGACTACGACCCCAGCCAAGAGCGTCCCAGCGTTCCCATTGCGGAGCAATTAGACGTGTTGGGGGAATTTGTCGCAGCGGGCAAGGTGCGCTACATCGGACTGAGTAATGAAACACCCTGGGGAGTCAATGAATTTTGTCGTTTGGCGGCTGCGTTGAACCTACCGAAAATCGTCTCGCTCCAAAACGCCTACAACCTCACCAACCGCGTTTTTGAAATTCACCTCACAGAAACCTGCCGCTTTCAGGGTGTGGGATTGCTCGCCTATAGCCCCCTCGCCTTCGGGTTTTTAAGCGGCAAACACCGCGACGGCAGCCCCGCCGAGAGCCGGATCGCCCAATTTGAAGGGTTTAGCCGCCGCTACAACAAGCCGAATTTCGCCGAAGCGGTGCAAGCCTATGCCGAGATTGCCGCTGAGTATGGCCTGAGCTTGACGCAAATGGCATTAGCGTTTGTGCGATCGCGCCCTTGGGTCACCAGCACGATCATCGGAGCCACCACCTTAGATCAACTCCAGGAAAACATCGCCAGCGCCGATCTCACCCTCAGTCCCGAAATTCTCGACGCAATCCAAGCCGTTCATCAACGCTACCCCAACCCCACCCCGTAACCCAAACCATTCTGAACCAATCCTGTGGGATAGCCTGTCTCATCCCATGCAACCAGACAAGGCGGCTTTAGCCCCTTGTCCCTAGAAAGGCGGAGCCCTTCATCGTGAAGGACTCCGCCGCATATCTATCGTAATGATGATGTGATTCGCAGCGATCGCACCTCAGCCCCTAGGGAGCTAAGGCATTGCCCCGCAGTAAACTCCCAATCGTTTTCGCCGTGATCTTCATCTGCGTCAAGGGATTGGCCGGAACCACAGTTTTGTAGAGATAGCTATCAAAGGTGAGCCGTTGCACATCCTCATCCGCACACATTTCCACAAAGGCTTCGCGGGTCGCATCGGTGCGATAAAACACCCGTTGCAGCAAGTCCAACACGAGGTAAGTCATGCCGTACTGCTTATCCCATTTCTTGATGTAGCCCTTGAGATCCGCTTCCGTAGGGATGCGTTGACCGTTGTTGCTCGCTTCGACGATGGTTTCTGCACACATCCGCGCCGATTTCGCCGCGAAATAGATGCCTTCACCGGAGGATTTGGTCACAGTTCCGGCAGCATCACCGACGAGGGCCACACGACCCACCACACGCCGGGGGCGGGGATGTTCGGGAATCGGGTGGGCTTCGACTTTGATGATTTCGCCGCCTTCTAAGCGTTTGGCTGCACGGGTGCGAATCCCGGCTTGGAGTTGTTTAATTTTGGCCTTGTTGATTTTCATCGTGCCGGTGCCGACGGCGACGTGATCGTATTTGGGGAAGACCCAAGCGTAGAAATCCGGGGATACATCGTCTCCCACATACATTTCTGCGAGTTCGTTATAGTAAGCCATTTTGTCTTCGGGGAGACGGATGCGCTCTTGGAAGGCGATCGCATAGTTATAGTCCCCAGCATCAATGGCTTTAGCGATCCGGGAGTTGGCCCCATCGGCCCCAATCACGAGATCCACTTTCAGAGTTTTCATTTCCCCAACGCCGCCGTCACCGTTGGCATGGTCGGCGTAGTGGAGGGTGTAGGGTTCGCGATCGCTACTGGGAATATCCAGTTGATACACCGTCCCGTTAATCAAGTTTGCGCCCAAGGAGGCAGCGCGATCGCGCATAAACCCATCGAGCACTTCACGGCGGCACATCCCAATATATTCATCATCCTTGAGAGTATGCCCAATATTGACCTCAATATTAGACGGCGAGATCATCTTCATTTTCCGCACGCGCCGATCGATGATTTCGGGGGGAAGCTCAAATTCACTCACCATGCACAGGGGAATTGCGCCACCACAGGGTTTCGCATTATCCAGCTTGCGCTCGAATAAATAGGTTTCAATGCCTGCTTTTGCTAACGTTTCAGCGGCCGAAGATCCTGCCGGGCCTGATCCGACAACAGCAACCCTAAGTACCAAGGTCTTTCTCCTATAGCTTAATCACTATCATCTACAGGTTTGCATGGTATCACAGGGGTTTTGACCTGGGGGGCGACTAGCAGCGATGGGCGAAAAGTTGCAAAACACCGTAACAACTTTTGTGATATTTCGTAATATTTTCAGGCGCGATCGCTGCTATGGACAGTCAGCGATCGCGCCGACTCACCCATTACAGTCGTGACACTCTCCCCAAAGATGAGGCCAGCAACCCAACTAAACGGAGCCGGATGACTCCCACCCAGCCCGCGCCCCACTTCCCCCAGCGTTAACAACCAAGCTCACCTGCGGCAATTCCGCTACGCTCCATTGCCGTCCGGTGGAGCGCCTTATTATGCGCTCTGGTCTCTATACTCTGGTGGAGGTAGAATAGCTAATGCTTCGCCAGCTCCACGATATACGGGGAGACCTAATAAATTTTCGGTTTCATAGTGTGTTGGCTGAGGATATTGGAAGTAATGAAGATTTTTTGCTGCAACGAAGAAAAGCCTTCGTCTTTTTTGTGGAACGCCATAATCTGCAGCCATCAATTCTCTATAGGTGACTTCATATCCTATTTCAGAAAATGACTTATAAATTTCTTCAATCATGTTTGCGCTTTTAACTTGAGCCAAGCCATAGACATTCTCCATGACAACAATTTCAGGCTGCAATTCTCGAACATGTCTTATGTAATCTCTATACAAAACACCTAGTGGATCATTAGTGGCTTTTTGTTTTCCTGCAACACTAAAAGGCTGGCAAGGCGGCCCTCCGATAATAACGTCAGGGGAGTCACCAATTATCGCTTTAACATCAAGCGGATTTAATTGCGTAATATCGGCGCGATTAAAATTCCATTCTGGCCTGTTCGTTTTAATAGTGGACTCTGCCCACTCCTCTATATCAGTGGTAAAACATGTTTTGAATTGCACTAAATTGTCAGATGCTTGCTCAAATCCCAAATCAAGGCCGCCTGCGCCTGAAAAATATGAAGCAATTTTTATTTTTCCGCTTTTGTTCAGGCGTTCAAAATATTTAGCCACTTCGCTTGCTAGTGCTTTTGCAAGACCAATAGGAACAGCATTCCCAATTTGCTTTTGAACCTGCCCAAGCGTGCCTTTAAATTCATAATCTATGGGAAAGTCTTGCAAAATTGCTGCTTCGCGTGGCGTTATGTACCTATCTTCTGTTGGATGCACAAACTTATTGAAAATGTATGCAGTTACTGTTAACGACGGCTTATCTTTTTCTAACCTTAAAAGTCGCATGTTTGGCCCCCCCGTTTTTTTATCTCCCGTCCGAATATAGCTTTCATGTTGCAAATGATTAGGCAAATCGCCCATTTTTCCTCCTGGGGGAAGGTGCGTAATTCTTTCTAATACTATGCCTGTATATTCTCTCGTTTCATGGTTAGGAACTTTCATAACTCTTCACCTCGTAAAACAGGTGATTCAAGTGTTATTAGAAAATCGAAAGCTCTTCTGAGCTTATCGTTCCTTAATACTCTTTTGCCGTTCATATTCTCTAAATCACTTTCTAGTCCCCATAACATCGATAGAAATGGAGAAACATACTCTTTTCCATGCCTATATGCAGGAAGATTAGAAATAATAGCTGTTTTAATATGTGGCATGTTCTTTACATACGTGCCAATCTTTAACGATTGATATATTCCTTTTTTGATGTCGTCTGTCCTATCCATTCCAGCACTTGTTTTTCCATCGCTTATTGATTCTTTGTGAGGCCATTCATCGCGCTCTTTTGCAATAATAGGAGGATGTCCACTGGCATTAGCAAGGTAATACATTTTGTTTTGGCGATCTTTTGTAGAATAGGCATCTCTAGCCAACAACCAATCATTTATACAACCATCAATAAATTTTGAATTTTTTTCATTCATAATAAAATTCACCAATGGTCGAAATGGCCACATTGGATTGCCAACCTTTCCAAGTTCTATTGTTCCGCCATTATGCAAATACATGGCTGAGTCACAGGCTCGCAGTTGCGAGCTTGTGATCACAGCATTTTCATGGTTGCCTGTAAGGCATGACTTGGGAATCTTGAATAAAAATGGATATGTTAATAACGGAGCTGATTTTACTTCAGCTAGTATAATCATGCCATTTTTATGCTTTAGCACGGCATCGACAAACTCAATCCCGCCAACAGCTAAAACTTCGACTAGCTGTGGATATAATTTTTCGATGAACCTTAAAATCAGCTCGCTACTTAATTTTCCAAGTGCTCCTGATTGTGGCTTGACTGCTTTTTGATATGACCAAATTGATTTGTTTATGTAGCATGGAGAGCAGAGATTTATGAACCCCAGATGAGCATTATATTTTTTTGTAATTCCTTCACATTTTTCAATCGATTTCTCAATGCCAGATGTTGCGTCTACGTAGGCGGCAGACATAACAAGATCAAAACAAAATGCTTTGATATGTGAATCCTTATTCTGAAGCCATAATAGAAGCTTATCTACCTCTAGTCGCCATGGATAATCAATGAGGGGTTCGCGACCTTTTAGTTTTTCTATATCAAACGACATGAATACCTCAGTTTATTTAGAAGGCGCATAACGGTGGAGTTGAGCCGCGAACTTAGCCAGCGCCGTCGGGCTAACGGCTTTCGTCGGCTCCAACGCAATGTTGTGGTGGCTGCGTCTTTGGAGGGTAGCATATCATGTCAAACTTTGTGCTACGCAGGCAGTACAACTATGAATTATACGGATTTTTTCCATCTAATCACCCCCGTGCGGGCTTTATTAAGATTGCATCTGCATAACAGCCATCTAGAGGGTGTTATGCAGAAATTTTCCGTACAATACCCCGATCAGCGTTTTATCCGGATTTGTTTTCCTCATGACCGCTACCCCACTTCCCTAGACGCTGCTGGGCGTGGTTCGAGCGGTGATTCGCCTCAAATACCCCTTCTATCGGACTGAGCAAAGGTGTATCGATTGGATCGAGCGGTATTGACCCATTGAAACAGCGCGATCGCACCCCTGCCCCACACCCTTGGGCGGATGCGTTTGGCCTGGGGCCGTGCATCTTCTGGACATTCTCCTCTGTAACTCCATCAACCCTGCGACTATGATGGGAAGAAATGCCACCGTCTTGATCCCCGGATCGGGGTAGATCTACACATCGTCTATGGTGCCTAATCTGAATCCGCAGCCGCCTCTGCCGCCTCGTAATGGTTCCCTTGTCCCGAAACCGGGGGCGGGAAATGCGATCGCGCCTCCCACCTTTGGAAATGCAGACGAAGACAGTCTCAACCTTCGCCTGGCCCTTTCAATGTTGCGCCGACGGTGGTGGATTTTGTTGCTCGTGGGGAGTGCGGTGAGTTCGATCATGGGTATGCGCGTGCTCCAAGAACCGCCCCTCTACCGCAGTCAATTCCGCCTTTTAGTCGAACCCATCGCCAGCGATCAACAATTTGACCAATTTAGTCAACGCCTCATCGGTCAGTTGGGCACGGACTTTGACTATGAAACCCAAATTGAAGTCCTGCGCAGTCCCACCGTCCTTCAGCCCATTTTGAATGAGATCCAAACCCAATACCCTGAGCTTGATTACAGTGGCTTGATGTCTAGCTTGTCCGTGGCACAGTTGGGGGTGACTAAGATTATCGAAATCGGCTACCAAGATTCTGATCCCAACAAGATCAAGTTTGTCTTGGAGGCGTTGGCCGAAGGCATGATCGACTATTCCCAGCAAGAGCAGCAAACCGGGCGACAAAAGGGCCTTGAATTTGTTGAAGGGCAACTGCCTGTTTTGGAAAAACGGGTGAACGATTTGCAAGCTCAACTGGAAACCTTTCGGCAAACCAACAATATTATTGACCCCAATACCCAAGGGCAGCGCGTCGCTGAACGTCTGAGCACCATTACCGACGAGCAGCGCAATACCCGTACCACCCTCAATGAAACCCGCTCGCTCACGGCCCGGCTCGAAGATCAGATTGATCTGGGCCTGGATCAGGCCATGGTGGTGGCGGCGTTGAGTGAAGCGCCTCGCTATCAAAACCTCCTCAATCAACTGCAAGCCTTAGAAACGGAATTGGCTTTAGAATCGGCTCGCTTTACGGAGAATAATCCGACGATTGTGTCGCTGCGGGCGAGGCGGGAACAGTTGTTGCCGTTGATTCGGGCGGAGGCGGAAACGGTGCTGGGGTCGGAGGCGGTGAGTGAGGATATTAAGTCGTTGGCGGCCTCTCCGAATCCGATTCGGCTGCAATTGACCCAAGATTTTATCAATGCGACCAATGAGCAGCAGATGTTGGCGGTGCGATCGGCGGCGTTGGCGTTGGCGGAAAATCAGGCCCGGCAGGATGTGGATCGCTTTGCGACGTTGAATCGACAATACACTGACCTGAAGCGACAGTTGGATGTGGCGACGGAGAGTTTAAATCGTTTTTTGTCGGTGCAGGAGGATTTGCAAATTGAGGCGGCCCAGCGGACGATTTCTTGGGAGATTCTCAATGCGCCGGAGTTGCCGCTCTATCCGATCGCGCCGAATGTGATGCGGGGGATGATGTTGGCGTTGATGGCGGGGCTGCTGTCGGGGGCGGGGGCGATGTTGGTGGCGGAAAAATTGGATGTGCGCTTCCATTCGCCGGATGATATTCAGGACATGGTGAAGTTGCCGCTGTTGGGGGTGGTTCCGTATCGGAAGGAGTTCCGGGATAAGAAGGGGATTGAGAAGACGTTGCCGATGCCGGCGGGGAACCGTCGCTATCAAACGACTCCGTTTTTAGAAGCGTTTCGATCGCTGAATGCGAATTTGTCGTTTTTTACGCCGGATAAGCCGTTGCAGGTGATTGTGGTGAGTTCTTCCGTGCCGTTGGAAGGGAAGTCTACGACGGCGATTCATTTGGCGCAGACGGCGGCGGCGATGGGGCAAAAGGTGCTGATTGTGGATGCGGATTTGCGTCGTCCCCAAGTCCATGCGATGACGGATTTGCCGAATGTGTGGGGGTTATCCCATGTGATTTCGATGGATTTGGAGGTGGATGATGTGATTCAGCGATCGCCCAATGATGATAATCTCTCGATCCTCACCTCTGGGCAAATTCCCCCTGATCCGACGCGGTTGCTGTCGTCACAAAAAATGCGGGGGTTGGTGGAACTGTTTCGCGATCGCTACGATCTGATCATCTTTGACACTCCCCCGATGCTCGGTCTGGCTGATGCCAAGTTTTTAGCAGCCCACAGTGACGTGATGTTGCTCGTCGTTCGCCTCGGCTGGACGGATCGGACGTTCCTCAAACAAGTGCTAGAAAGCTTGAAAGTCTCCCATGCCTCTAACCTCGGCATTGTGGCGAATGGGGCGAAAGACTTTACCTCAGGGTCTTACTACTACTACAACCGCTATTTCTCGAACGAAGATGGTTTACTCCCTCTCGATCAAAAACAATAAACCGATGCAACGACCTGCCTACGCTTTCACCCGCTTCACCCTCGTTTGTCTCGCTGCCACGTTGGGATCGAGTCTCCCTCAGCCCGTGGGGGCGGTGTCCCCTGGCGTGCGCTTGCCGGAATTGACCCAGGAGAGCGATCGCCCCCTACCCCCTCAGCACGCCCAAGTCCCCAATTTTGAACCGGCTGCCGATACCGTTCCGCCGCCCGACCCCAGTTTCAACGAACCCCCACCC
>NZ_JAQMTY010000144.1 GCF_028330765.1 Spirulina subsalsa CS-330
CCGCTGGGCTAGCGGGGATAGTCTGTGGAGCGAACGTAAGACCATAAACTCCTTGCGGGTGGAGGCTGTTGCTATGAAGCAGAAACCTAAGATGTGAATCTTAGGAATCACTGTGGCTTTAGCCCGGTGAGGATGTCAACAGATCAGGATGAGTAAAACGATGCTACAAATCAAGAGAAGGCCGTCTTTAAGGACGGCCTTCTTTTTTCACTCAAAATGAGTGAGGTTAGACGAGATATAGTCGTGAACAAGTGTATTTGGACAGGCAAGGGGCTTAAACAAGTGTATTTGGACAGGCAAGGGGCTTAAGCCCCTTGTTCCAGAGTCTCTGAATATCCTAAATAGCCTTGGCTAGTGCCGATAAAAACATGCACGAGTGGATCGCTCTGCGCCTTAATCCTGAAACATCTAGACTGGTTCTAGAGTCAACAGATCGCACATCTCCCCTCGTTAAACCATGGCCTTTCGTTCCCGACACCGTGCTACTCCTGCCCCGACGGTGAACCTCGTCCCGATGTTGGATGTGTTGATGTCGGTGCTGACGTTTTTTATTGTCATGGCGATGACGTTAACCGGGTCGCGCTTGGATCGCATTGCCTTGCCCGGTGCGGGAGGGGGTGAGGGCGCGATCGCTCTCCCGCAGAATACGCCGCAGTTGGTGATTGGTCTGACGGCGGATCAAGAGATTGTGATTCAGGGGGAGGGGGTGAATGAGGCGGCATTGGCGACGGTGATGGGGGAGTTTTTAGCGACGGAACCGGAGGGGACTGTGATTCTCAATGCCGATCGCAGCCTGGACTATGCTGAAATTACCGAACTGCTGACCTTAATGGGCAAGGTGGGGGGCGATCGCGTCTCCCTCGCCCTGCAAAATTAACCCCCAAACCCCGATGCGTTTTCGTGCCCGCCGTGACCCTGAAATCCCCACCATTGACCTCACCCCGATGCTCAATGTGATGATGGCGGTGTTGGCGTTTTTTGTGGCGATCGCGATGACCTTGGGGGATAGTCCGGCGGGGGTGGAGGTGACTTTACCCGATACCGATGCCGATCGCCCGGTTGAACCCGACCGCGATCGCACCCTGATCATCTACCTCGACACCCCCGACCAAGCCACCGTCAACGGCCAACCCCTCACCCCCGCCGCCACCGTTGCCGCCGTCGCCCAATACCTCACCGCCCAACCGGACGATGCGGTGGTGCTCCTCGCCGCCCCCACCGTCGCCTATGATGACGTGATCCGCTGGTTAGTGGTGCTGCGGGAACAGGGGGGCGATCGCGTCACCCTCGGCATCCCATCCCCGCCCACGCCATCGAACGATCGCTAGAGGCGCAAAACGGAATTTGGGTCAACCTTACCCACACGGCGGTTCATGGGTGGGAACCGTGAAATAAAAGGTGCTGCCCTGGCCCACCACACTCTCGACCCAAATTTGGCCGCCGTGTTGTTCGATAATCTGCTGACAGATCGCCAACCCTAACCCAGTTCCTCCCTTTTGGCGGGAGTCAGAGCCATCCACTTGGCGGAACCGTTCAAAAATATGGGTAAACTGCTCCTCTGGAATGCCCCGGCCGTGATCTTGAATGCTGATTTCTACCATCGAGGCGGCGTTGAGGTGTCCCGTCAGGGTGATGGTGCTGTCGGGGGGTGAAAATTTCACCGCGTTGCTGATCAGGTTGGTGAGCACTTGGGCGAGGTAGTCCGGATCGCCCCAGAGGGTGAGATCCGCCGGCGGGAAATTCACCTCAAAGCGGAGGTTTTGGGCGTTGGCGAGGCTCTGCATGGCGGCGATCGCATCCTGCAACAACTGCGCCACCGAATAGTTGACCATCATCAACGTAGACTGACCCGCCTCCAACCGCTGCAAATCCAGAATGTCATTCACCAACCGACAGAGGCGTTCTGTATTGGCCACGGCAATATCTAGCATGCGTTCCCCTTGGGCGGTGAGTTGCCCCAGTTTGCCCGTGCGGATCAGCTTTAACGCAGCTTGGAGAGAGGTCATCGGGGTGCGGAGTTCATGGCTAATCACTGAAATTAGCTCATCTTTCATTTGCTCCATCTGTTTGCGATCGCTAATATCCATGTGAGTCCCGGTCATCCGCAACGGTCTCCCCGCCGCATCCCAGTCAAACACCTTGCCATGGGACGCAATCCACACCCAATGCCCCAACCGATGGCGCATCCGAAACTCCACCTGATACACCGTCGTTTGGCCCGTAACATGGCGCTCTAGTTGAGTCTGCACCTGGGGCAAATCATCCGGGTGAACCAGGTTATGCCAGGCCTGCCAATCCGTAAATTGATTCTGAAGAGGATAGCCCAGCATGTTCCAATACTGGGCATTATGCACCACCTGTTGACGGCCATAGTCAAAATCCCACAGCCCCAAATTACTGCCCTCTAGGGCCAATTGCAGGCGCTCTTCACTGCGTTGCCGTTGGTCTTCCGCTTGGAGCCGCTCCAACTCCGCCCCGGCTCGTGTGGCAAACAGTTGCAAGATCAAGAGGGGTAAGTCTTGCTGCACCATCGGCTGGGTATCCATGATGGCTAAATACCCAAACATTTGACCCTGGGAATTGTTCAGGGGAACCCCGGCATAACTTTGGATCTGCTCGGTCTGGAGGTAATGATCGTGGGGAAACTGCTCTTGCAGATGGTCTGGATAAAACGACACGTCTTCCTCTTGGAAAAGGGTTGCACAGGGTGTTCCGACCAGGTCGTAGTCAAAATTGTCTTGAATGGCATTCTGGGCAAACAGGGCCAGGGTGCGGGCACGGGTTGGGGGATGATCGAGGCCGACCGCCACAAACGCATAGCTAACATTGAGCACGGTGGCCAGGTGTTGCACGAGGGAACGAAAAAAGGCAGCGCCAAGTTTGGCGGCGGTATTTTTGAGCAGGACTTGGATGGCGGCTTCGGTGAATTTGCGGGTGCTGATGTCTTCGGCGATGCCGGTAATCCGGTAGACTTCACCGGCAGCGTTTTCAATCGGGAAGGCGCGATCGCGAATCCAGCGCACCTCACCATCGGGCCGAATGATCCGGTATTCCAGTTCGCTTGGCCCCTCGGCTTGGCGCTTGAGAAACGCATCCATGGCGGCGCGATCGTCGGGATGCACTGCCTCTAGATAGTCTTGGGAATTGCGATAGAGTTCAGCACAGGATCGCCCCCAAATCGAGGCATAGGGCGGCGAAATATAGAGGACTTGCTTCATCCTGGGATCAACCATCCAAAACACCGATTGAATATTTTCCGCCAATTGACGAAAGCGGGATTCACTGTCACTCAAGGCTAATTCCGTGCGCATCCGCTGCATTGCATTGGCAAAAATTTCCCCCACCAAGCGCAACAGCAGCACATCTTCTTCTTGCCAGCAGCGGGGTTGTTCAATGGAGTCAAACCCCACAAACCCCATTAAGTCCCCATTGGCCACCATCGGCACCAAGATCAAGGCGTGAATCTGTTGGCTTTGCCAGTGGTCTTGTTCTAGGGCCGCCTCTGGGGGGAGATCGGCCACAGCAGGGATGGAGAGGACTTCGAGGTTAACCAGGTTGTTCAGTAACCAGGGCAACTCGTTAATATTCAGCGTTGTACAGATGGGCCGACCGCATGAAATCACCGGGTTTTGCCAGACGTGAGTGTGGTTTAGAATCTGGTCGGTAATGAGGCAAACATAGCTGCGATCGACGCTCGTAAATTCTCCGATTTTGCCGAGGGCACTTTCGATTTCAGGATCAATGTCCGCCCAATCAAGATTGATAAATTGGGTGGAAATGCTGGTGATCAATTGTTCTAAGGTAAAGCGATTACTGAGGCGATGCTCGACCTGTTTTTGACGGGTTATATCCAGGGCCGTGCCAAATAGCCGCACCACTTGGCCGTAAAGACTGATGATGGGTTGTCCCCGCACAAGTAGATAGCGAATGTCTTGGTCGGGGCGGATGATGCGGTATTCCAGTTCATAGGCTTGGCCGGTTTGGATCGCGTTTTGCATGGCGGTTTCGACGCGATCGCGATCATCGGGGTGGATGAATTCCCGGTACTGATCGCGGAGGACAAAGGCGGAGGATTGCAGGGTGTTCGTGGGGGTGGGTTCATCGTCGGGATTGAGGCCAAAGATGCGAAAGAGTTGGCGCGACCAGGTGATGCGACCGGTGATTAAGTCGAGTTCCCAATCGCCAACATTGGCGAGGTCTTGGGCGGCTTCAAGGCGTTGTTGGCTTTCTTGCTGGATAAATTCGGCTTCTTTTTGCTGGGTAATGTCACGGGCGATCGCGTAGATCACCTGGTCATCCAAGTTGGCAATGGAATTCCACGCCAGCCAACGATAGGTCCCATCACGACACCGATAACGATTTTGAAACGACCAGAGGCCCTGTCCCTGGGCCAGTTGAGCGGCGGCTTGCTGGGTCGAGGCTTGGTCATCCGGATGCACAAGGTCAAGATAGGGCTGATTGAGGAGTTCATCCGCCGGATAGCCCGTGAGGGCCAGCCAGGCCGGATTGATCTGTTTAAAGTACCCGTCAAACCCGGCGATACAACAGGGATCAACCGACTGGGTAAAGAAATGATCGCTAAATGAGGTGGGGTCTGTGGGGCAGTATGGCAGGGTATAGATTTGGGCCAGGCGCAGGGTGATGGCCTGGGTGGCGAGGTGGAGGAGGGTGAGACAGTCTTCGCTCCAGGGGTATTCCGTGGGCGCAGGGGTGGGGGAGTGATCCCAGGGGCGCTGGAGGCGATCGCACCGCAGATACCCCAAGCATTGCCCTTGCATGGTGAGGGGTAAGATGAGACTCGCTTGCTGGTGCGGATCTTGGAAACTCAGGGGGAACTTTTGGAGGCTGGCTAACGTCAACGGCAGGGGGGATGTGTCCCAATGGTGAGTTTGATAGGGTTCAGGCCAGGCCGCTACAGATTCATGGGCAGCGGGGAGGGCGATCGCCGCTGTTGTCGCCCATTGAGACTGGAGGTGAAAGAGAAGAGGTTGAGCCGCTTCACCTTGCCATTCAAACCAGCAAACCCGGTCAACGTCAGCCATCTTGCCAATGAGCATTAAGATTTCGTCTAAACAATCATCAACATTGCTGCGGGTTAGGAGTAATTGTTGAATCTCAAGTAATGCATTAAGAGCCATGGTGATGGGCACAGGGGAATGGAGTAGCCCTACTTCCCATTGTAGGTCTAGCGTTTGGGGCAATGATGAAGCTTTGATGATGTCTCCCCAGGATTGTCTGAATTTTCGGAGAAGCTGCGGCGTTTCTGGCGACTGTCCGAAATTTCAAAAAGCGATCGCGTATCCTGAAAAGATACTGATCTTCTCGCGTTGACTCATGAAAGTTGGATTACAACCGCTCCTGAATGATTCCCACGTTGATGCTCATCAAGCGAGTAGCCAACGGCAACTCTCTATTGCTTTAGCTGCGATCGCGGAACACCAAGACAATGCCATTCCCTTAAATTTATGTCTTGTCCTTGATCATAGCGGTTCAATGAATGGTGCGCCCCTCAAAACCGTCAAGAAAGCGGCCCTGGAGTTGGTGGATCGCCTCAAACCGAGCGATCGCCTCGCCATCGTTGCCTTTGATCACAAAGCCAAAACCCTCGTGCCCAATCAAGCCGTTGAAGACCTCGACACGATTAAAACCTGTCTGCAACGTCTCAGCTCTGAAGGGGGAACCGCCATCGATGAAGGAATGAAACTCGGCATCGAAGAAGCCGCCAAAGGCAAGCAAGACCGAGCCTCCCAGATTTTTCTCCTCACCGATGGTGAAAACGAGCACGGTGATAACGATCGCTGCCTCAAACTCGCCAAACTCGCCTCGGACTACACCATTACCCTCAATACCCTCGGCTTCGGCGCTCATTGGAACCAAGACGTACTCGAACAGATTGCAGACACCGCCGGGGGGACGATGGTTTACATCGAAAGCCCAGAGCAGGCCGGGGAAGAGTTTAGCCGTCTGTTTAAGCGGGCCCAGTCCGTGGGGTTGACCAATGCCTCGTTAATCTTAGAACTCGCCCCCGGTGTCCGCCTCGCGGAGTTGAAACCCATTGCCCAGGTTGCGCCGGAAACGGTGGAATTGACCGTGGAGCAGGATAACGCGCAAACCTACCGGGTGCGGTTGGGGGATTTGATGACGGCAGAGCGGATTGTGTTGGCGAATTTGTATATCAGTCAGTTGCCCCCCGGCAATCAGGCGATCGCCTCGGTGCAGGTGCAGTACGACGACCCCACCACCGGCCAAGCGGCCCAACGCTCCGAGCGGGTTCCGGTCTATGCCGAAGTGCAAGACACCTACGCCGCCCAGCCTAACGATACGGTGCAAAAGTCGATCTTGGCCCTGGCCAAATATCGCCAAACCCAAATCGCTGAAACCAAGCTGCAACAGGGCGATCGCGCAGCGGCGGCCACCATGCTCCAAACTGCGGCCAAAACCGCATTGCAACTCGGCGATCAAAGCGCGGCCACGGTCTTGCAAAAAAGTGCCACCTGTTTGCAGTCGGGGGCGGAACTATCGGAAAGCGATCGCAAGAAAACCCGGATTGTCTCCAAAACGGTTTTACAAGATTAAGACCACGGGATTGTTGTCGTTGCCGGGGGAGACTCTCGCCCTCGGAATCTTGCCGGGTTGAGATTGTCGGGTTGCCCTGGGGGGTGTGAGCCTAGGGGGTGAATCTGTGCGATCGTAGCCCAGCATACAATACAAGCGATCCCCGAAGGGTACTATCAGAATTTAACGTCATCATGAGTCAACCTTTACATTCACACTGTAAATTACGTTCAGACTGTTAAGTTTTGAGGTTACGTCTTAACCTTCCGTAGGTATGGAAATGGAACACGCCGCCCTAATTTTTGTCATCCAAGACCACCTAGATGACCTTTGTGCTCTTTCTCAGGTTTTGCAAGCTGGCGGATATCGCGTCCTGATTGCCAGTGATGGGGAGAGTGCCTTTGAAAAATTGGCCAATGTCGTTCCGGATTTAATTTTGGTCGATCGGGCGATCGCCACCTCCCCAGGGGTCGAGATTTGTCAGATGTTGACTCGCAACGTCAACACCTTGGACATCCCGGTTTTGTTGCTCATGGCCCCAGATGAGGTGGATCAGCAAGGGTTACCGGCTGAAGTGGTGGACGTGATCACCAAGCCCTATCATCCAGATGCTGTCTTAAATCGGATCAAACTGCATTTACAATTGCGATCGCTCAATCTCACCCTCCAGGCTCAACACCAACAACTGAGCCAAGAAATTACCGCCCGTCGCTTGATCGAAGCCGATCTCCAAAAACTGAATAACAACCTTGAAACCCACATCCACGAGCGCACCGAAACCCTCCATCAAGCCCTCCACCGCCTCAAGGAACAGGACGAAGAACTGCGCTACAAAGCCTATCATGACGACCTCACCGGCTTGCACAATCGCAACGGTCTGATTCAATACCTTGATCAATGTCTCGCCCATCAGCAGCCGAAAACTGTCTTTTTCCTCGACCTCGATCGCTTCAAACGGATCAACGATCGCTTTGGCTATGGCGTGGGGGATATCCTCTTGCAAGGTGTGGCTGAACGGTTGCAATCGTTCATCGGCACAAATGCGATCGTGGGTCGGTTGGGCGGGGATGAATTTTTGGTCGTGACTGATGTACAACCCCACCACGGCAAAGCGATCGCTCAACAACTGATCGAACACCTCCGATTTCCCTTCCAACTCCTTCAAGGGTCACTCCAGATCGGCACCTGCATCGGCATCATTCCTGACACCCTCTCCTACAGAAACGCCACGGAGATTCTCCGCGATGCAGACATTGCCCTCCACCACGCCAAACGCATCGGCACAAATATCATCGTGCCCTTGACCCCCCAGATGCAGGAGGCAGCCATGGCCCGCATCACCCTCGAAGACGACATTCGCGCCGGCATCGAGCAGGATCAATTCATGCTCCACTATCAGCCCCTCATCTCCCTCAAAAGTCGTCAAATCATTGGTTTTGAAGCCCTAATCCGTTGGAATCATCCCACCCGTGGCCCCATTCCCCCCAGTCAGTTCATCCCCCTCGCTGAAGAAACCGGACTCATCCAGGCTCTTGATTTTTGGGTGCTGAAAGCGGTGGCGCGTCAATGGCACGCCTGGCAATATCAAGGCATTGACCTCAACACGATTACGATTAATGTCAACCTCGCCACCATTCACTTCCAACAGCGCGACTTTTTGCGACAACTGGATACTCTGTTATCCCATATCAATGTGCCGCCCCGTGCCCTCAAATTAGAAATTACGGAAGGTTTGTTTCTTGACTCGTCTTCTCTGACGCTTTACGCCCTAGAACATCTCACCCGGAAAGGTTATTTTCTCTGCATTGATGACTTTGGGACGGGCTATTCGTCCCTCAGTCGTCTTCATACCTTTCCGATCCAAGGCTTGAAAATTGATCGGTCTTTTGTCAGTGCGATGAGTGAAGATTCTAGTGCGATTGTGCAGACGATTATTGCCTTAGCCCATCATTTGAATTTGAATGTGGTGGCGGAGGGGATTGAGACCGCTGAACAGGGGGATCAACTCCAGCGGCTAGGCTGTGATGTGGGGCAGGGCTTTTGGTTCGCTCGCCCGTTGCCGCCCGCGATCGCCACCCAACATCTCAGCACCAACGACCCCCTACGGATGTGTAGTTAAGGTAGATTGTCCCTAGGCTTGAAAGAGAAGGGCGATCCCGGCGATCGCAATCCCCACCCCCAGCACCGATCGCGGGGTAATGGTTTCACCCCACAGGGCCGCCAGGGGCAAGACAAAGAGGGGACTGGTGGCGAGGAGGGTTTGGGCTGTGCCCGTGGCGGTGTATTTCAGGGCGATCTGTTGGAGCCAAATGGCGAGATAGGTTCCCCCAAAGGCGGCGATCGTGATCG
>NZ_JAQMTY010000145.1 GCF_028330765.1 Spirulina subsalsa CS-330
AATCAGAAAGTTACGGCTAAATCTGAATTAACAGATTTGAGAAATCAGGATAAATCAATGGCGTGAGTCGTTGAGCCTAGCAACCCTCTGCAACTTTCGTTGTTTGAGTGGATAAATGGTCAGGTAACTGGCTGTTCAGAATCTCCCACTCTAGCCCGTAGGGTTTAGTGGGGGAGTATGTCAATATTCCTCTGCCTAGAGTGATAGAAGAGAGTTAAAGTGTATCACTAAAAACCCGATTCAGAGGGTGAGTTTGAGTCACCCTGCATCCATCCCCTGCCTGGTGTGGGCAGGGGATTGGGTGGGCGTGCCTGGGGGTGCAGGCGACAAGATGAGTATTTATACTCATTGTATTTAGTCCTAGATAAGAACTATTCTTAGAAACAAGCAAATCAACTGTTGTTATCCCAAAGGAAAAGACATGGCTGTTATCGAGAAAGTCCCCAGCGTTGTATTCAAAACCCGTGTTCGTGACGAATCCATCGACGGCCCGAACCCCTTCCGCTGGCAAGATCGCACCACCGAAGAACTCTTCGCCGGTAAGCGTGTGGTGGTTTTCTCCCTCCCTGGTGCTTTCACCCCCACCTGCTCTTCAACCCACTTGCCCCGCTACGAAGAACTCTACGACGAAATTAAAGCCCAGGGCGTTGATGAAGTGATGTGCATCTCTGTCAACGATGCGTTTGTGATGTTCCAATGGGGTAAAGCACAAGGGGCTGAAAACGTCTTCTTGCTCCCCGATGGCAATGGTGAATTCACCCGCAAAATGGGGATGCTCGTCGACAAGTCTAACCTCGGTTTCGGCTTGCGCTCTTGGCGTTACTCGATGGTGGTCAACGACTGCACCATCGAAAAAATCTTCATCGAACCCGGTTATGAAGACAACTGCCCCGCTGACCCCTTCGAGGTGTCTGATGCCGATACGATGCTGGCTTACCTCAAAGGCTAAGGGTTAGCATTCATCCAGCATTGACCGATTCCAACAGGGGCGCGTCTGCTGTCTGTTTTCCCAATTCCGACGAGACAAGTATGAACACAATCTGGTTAGGATTTGGCGCAAGTTTGCTCGCCGGGATGGGAACAGCGATCGCCTCTGGTGGGATTCGCCATTGGTGCGGCTCTACCCGGTGAGGCGATCGCAGTAGACAGGTTTAGCTTGTGTTTGCTGTTTGAGCTTAAAATCCCCGCGCCAACTGGCAGGGGAGTTATTCAAATCTTTGGAGGTTTCTCCTATGACTGCAACAATTCCCAGCCAACATACGGCACAACACCATTACGAAACGCGGATCGATTTGGCCGCCGAGGTGCGATCGCCCGTGATCAACATCCTCAGCCAAACCCTGGCCAGCACCCTCGATCTCAAAACCCAAACCAAGCAAGCCCACTGGAACGTGAAAGGCCCCCACTTCATCCAACTCCATGAGCTTTTTGATCAGTTAGCCGGTGAATTAGAAGACTACGTGGACATGGTGGCCGAACGGATTACCGCTCTAGGCGGCACTGCCCTCGGCACGGCTCGGATCGCTGCATCGGAATCTATTTTGCCAGAATATCCCCTGACGATTAGCGACGGTCAAGCCCATGTGGCAGCCTTGGCGGAACGATTCGCCGCCTATGGCAAACATGTGCGCAGTGCCATCGACCAAACCGACACCTTAGGGGATGCCGATACGGCTGATCTTTACACCGAAATTTCCCGCACCATTGATAAGCGTCTCTGGTTCCTCGAAGCCCACTTGGCCTAGTGCAGCGTCAATGCCAAGAATCAGGATGTTTGTAGGGTGCTGTTAGCGAAGCGTAACGCACCGTCACGTTGAGCGTTGGACATTCAAGACAATCCGAATAGTAAGTCTTGACGCTGCACTAGATCCTTAACAATACGATTTCATACAATCCAAGTGAGACAAACGCCTCACTTGGATTGATGATTTTGGGCGGGGGGGGGGTGAAGTGGGAAGGAGAATTGCAGATTCTCGGCATTTGTGCAAAATCTTGCGGGGTAGCGTCAGAGGGTAAATGCTCTCCGCTGGGAGCTTGACAAAACGTTACAATTCACTCTAATTCAGCATAACAGGAGCGATCGCACCCTTCAATTGCCCTAAATCACCCTCAACCGCTTGCATAAATCAAACTATTATGCAGTTCTGATGCAACCCATAAGCAGCCCCAATCTATCCCGTCACTCAAAGGACAGAGGGCAACTCCCCCACCGCCGCGTTACGGTGGAACCAACGCTGCGAACTGCAACCATTGCACCATCGCTTCCAGGAAATCGCGGAAGTGCTGCCGAGCGGCATCCGGATTTTGTGGGAACAGGTCTAGAGCTTGAATTCTGACCCGATTTCCTTAATCATCGGGACTGTTTTGCTCCCATATTGATCCCCAGCGATCGCACTCTTACGCCCACAGAGTGCGATCGCTTTTTTTTGACCTGGGCGCGATCGCAGCCCCGGCAGAATGTGGGGTTATATTCGGTTTTCTGGATTGTCATTAACGATGCTATCAAGTAGTCCCATTTACGGCTGCCGAAACAGTGATGATTTACGGTTTCTTGCCCTTCTAGATTCGGTGTTTTCGACTGCGATCGCGCCCCTCCATTTTGCACAATACAGACATAAGCAATCAAGCTGATTTAAGCAATCGGAGGTTACACATTATGGCTCTCATTCGTTGGCAACCCTTCTCTGAAATCGACACCCTGCGCCGTCAAATGGATCACCTCTTTGATGAAGTCGCAAACACCACACTCTCCGAAACCGTGGCATGGAAACCCGCCGTTGAACTGAAAGATCATGACGAAAAATTAATCTTGCGGGTGCAACTGCCGGGCATCAATGCCGAAGATGTGGACATTAACGTTACTCGTGATGGCGTTTCCATTGCCGGTCAATACCGCGACACCAAAGAGACTGATTCCGGTCATGGTGTTTATCATTCTGAATTTCGCTATGGTCAATTTAAACGGGTCATTTCCCTACCGGTTCCGATCCAAAATGACCGAGTTACCGCTGATTTTAACAATGGTGTTTTGGTGCTGGATTTACCCAAAGTTGACGAAGCCGTTAACCGGGTGGTGAATGTGAAACTGGGCAAACCGCAAGGCGAGTAATCCCAGATCATTCAGCTTAGTTTGACGGTTTAAGCGCAGTCAAAGCTCCACATTTTCACTGAAAATGTGGGGCGTTTTGTCATCCTCAACGGGAATCGCTACGACATTTCGCCCTGGTTGACTGACAAAATTAGCCAGATCCCGGCAAGCCCTCACCCTAGCCCTCTCCCGGAGGGAGAGGGAACTGGAAAAATGGATCGGCTCCCCTCGCCCTCTGGGAGAGGGGTTGGGGGTGAGGGCGATCAAGTCAGTCAACCAGCATTTCGCCACAGGCCAGGCGCATGCCGATAAAGTCGGTGTAGTGGTTGTAGGGGTGGAAATGGTAGCGGGAAGCCGAACGGCAGAGCATCGGGTTGCTGTACCAGGAGCCGCCGCGCAGGACGCGATCGCTGTTCGGGGGAGTGTGCAACCACTTCAAACGCAGCGTTGAATAGCTTTGGCGCAACTGCTCATCCCAGATCCGCCCCGTTTGGGGAGCCGCTTGATAGCTACTGTGCCATCGATCGCTGCACCATTCCCACACATTGCCATGGCAGTCATGGAGACCAAAGGCATTGGGCGCAAAGCTGGTCACCGGGGTTGTGCTTTCGCGCCACGGGCTTTGTTCGTCTGCTGCCACCGGGCGATAATTCGCATGATCTGGGCTGAGATGTTCCCCCCAGAAAAACGGCGTTTCTGTCCCGGCTCGGCAGGCATATTCCCATTCCGCTTCGGTGGGTAAACGGTAAAGCTTGCCGGTTTTCAAGGATAAACGGGCGCAAAATTCCACCGCATCGAGCCAGGTGATATTTTCCACCGGATGATCATCCCCGCGAAAGTGAGCCGGTTCCGGGTTCAACTCGCGGCCAACCTTATCCCACTGGGCCACAATGCGCCATTGGGCTTGGGTGACGGGATATTTCCCGATCGCAACGGGGGCAATTTGAACGCGATGTCGTGGTGATTCTTCTCGATACCCGGTTTCTGCCTTGCTGCCCATCCAAAACTGACCTCTCGGCAACGTGATCATGTCGATGGTGAGGCCAGACGGTAAGACTTCGCACCATTCGTAGGGGTGTTGATCATCATAGTCGGCGGGGTTGGGACTGCGGAGGCTAAACCCTTGGAGGCGATCGCGATTCAGATGCTTCAGTAAGGGCGCATGGCTGAGGTCATATTGCAGGGGGGTGAGGGTGATGTAGTTTTGGCGGATGGCTTCGACATCGGTGGGAATGTCCCCATCAACATAGGGATGAATCGGCTGCTCGACTTCTTCCACCGCTTCCCCCGCCAGCCAGTAGTAGCCCTTACCGCGAGGATCATAGCGTTGTTCAAACTGTTCGCGATAGCGCCGCAGCCCTTGGCGCGTGAGTGCGACTCCCACAATATCCGACTCTGGCACCGGGGGAATATTCACATTCAATAAGGCCGGTTCGGGTAAGGGTACGTCGATCAGTTGGGCAAGGAGTTGCACCGCAAACCGAGCGGCCACGGAAAAGTCTTGATGTTGAAAACTGGTGAGGCTGAAGGCAATACTGGGAAATCCTTCGATCGCGCCTTCCATGGCGGCGGAGACAGTGCCGGAATAGAGGACATCAGTGCCCAGGTTTGCGCCTTGGTTAATCCCGGAGAGGACAAAATCGGGCGGTTCTTTAAGGAGGGCACTGAGGGCGAGTTTGACACAGTCCGAGGGAGTCCCCGAACAGGCCCAGGCTTGGACGGATGCGTGGTAGATGTCGGCGACGGGATCAACCCGGATCGGTTGGTGAATGGTCAACCCGTGGCCCGTGGCGGAACGTTCGCGGTCTGGACAAACCACGGTGACGTGATGGCCGGCTTCGGCCAAGGTATTCGCGAGGGTGCGTACCCCGATCGCTAAAATACCGTCGTCATTACTAATGAGAACACGACATGCTTTACTCATGAATTCTCTGCAATCCCCTCTGAAAAATCTTGGCCTCTTGATCGCTACACTAGAAGTCAGGCCAATTACCATCAAAACTATCGTCAATGTCCAATCTAGCAGCCCAACTTCAAGAATTACAGACCGAAGCCGCCAGCGCGATCGCATCGGTTCACGATCTAGCCGCCCTTGAGCAAGAACGGGTTGCCTATTTGGGCAAGAAAGGGAAACTCTCACAGATTTTGCGGGGGATGGGGAAATTAAGCGCAGAGGAGCGGCCCAAAATTGGGGCGATCGCCAATGAGGTGAAGACGACGATTCAAACTGATTTGGATGCGATGCGCGATCGCCTCGAACAAGCCCAAATCGCCGCCCAACTCGCCGCCGAAACCCTCGATGTCACCATGCCCGGCGTAGCCCGTCCCCTCGGTCGCATCCATCCCCTCAACAGCATCATCGATCGCGTCATTGAAATCTTTGTGGGCCTGGGCTACACCGTCGCCGAAGGCTACGAAATGGAAAGCGACTACTACAACTTTGAAGCCCTCAACACCCCCCCCGAACACCCCGCCCGCGATATGCAGGACACCTTCTATCTCCCCGACGGCAACCTGCTTCGCACCCATACCTCATCGGTGCAAATTCGCCACATGGAAACCAACGATCCGCCCCTCCGGATCATCGCCCCCGGTCGGGTCTATCGCCGCGATACCGTCGATGCCACCCATTCGGCAGTGTTCCACCAAGTGGAAATTCTCGCCATTGACAAAGGCCTCACTTTCACCGACCTCAAAGGCACGTTAAAAGAATTTGTCCGCCAAATGTTCGGCGAAGAATTGGCGATGCTCTTTCGGGCCAGTTATTTCCCCTTCACGGAACCGTCCGCCGAAGTGGATGTGCAATGGGAGGGCAAATGGCTCGAAGTCTTGGGCTGTGGCATGGTTGACCCCAACGTGCTGAAAGCCGTGGGCTATGACCCCGAAATTTACAGCGGCTTTGCGGCGGGCTTAGGGGTAGAGCGTTTCGCGATGGTGTTGCACCATATTGATGATATTCGCCGCTTATACAGCAGTGATCTGCGTTTTTTAAATCAGTTTTAATGCTGAATCCGGTTCCTGGGCCGATATGATCCGGCGCGATCGCTGAAACAGCGAACCCCCTTGGCCCCCGCAAAGCCGGTGCTGAACCCCTAACCCTTTTGGCGGGCTTGTTTGAGCATGGCGACGAGGGTATGGTGGGCATCGTCGGAGTCGGTGAGGGTGTGGTCAAATTCAATGCGGAGCACTTCGGTGATGCCGTCAACGATGGCGTTGAGGGTCATGCCTTGGGGGTCAATATCAACCATTTCGGCGGCTTCGGTGGTGGGGCGATCGCCGTAGACTTGGGCATAGAGGGCGATCGCTTCGGCGTGGTCATCGTTCATGTGGGCACAGATGCGATCGCTAACAGCAGAGGTAAGAGGATCAGCCATGGTGAGGTGAAGAAAGACAACGGTTACAAAAATTGAGTATATCGTCTTGGTTGTCGGTTTGCCGGGGATAGGCCAAGGCGGGCCGCTCAATCACAATCAATTCCACCCCCAACCGTTGCGCCACCTGTCGCTTCACATCCTCACCCCCTGCCTGGCCCGATGCTTTCGTGACCACCGCTTCAATGCCCCACTGTTGCCACAGGGCTGTTTCTAACTCAAGGCTAATCGGGGGGCGAAGGGCGATGATTCGATCCGGGGAAAATCCGGCTTTTAAGGCCGCATCTAGGGCGATCGCACTGGGCAAAATCCGCACAAACAACGTACTCCGCGCCTGCCACGGGGCAAGATCGGCGAGGTAGCGATAGCCAATGGTGAAGAGCAGACGGCGATCGCGCCACCCATCCCCCGCGAGGAATGTCCTCCAATCCGGCACTAGGGTCACGGTCGGATCAGGATCGCGGGGGAGTGATGGCCGTTCATAGCGGAGATAGGGGAGGTGGAGATTCTGCGCAACGGCGATCGCACTCTCGGAAATGTCCCGCGCATAGGGATGAGACGCATCGACAATGCCGCAGATCTGCTGCTCCCGCAGAAAGGCCGGCATCTGTGCCGCCGTTAATGTCCCGACATGAACCCGATACAGGGGGTGATCAGGATATAACCGCTGCGCTTGGGGGGTGGTGACGGTGATCGCGAGGGGGATGGCATGGGGGAGAAGTTGGGCCGCGATCGCCTTACTGTCCGCCGTCCCCCCAATCAACCAAATCGCCATCACTTCGAGGTCTGAGGCGGGGGCGGGGCCGGAGGTTTTGACGCTTCCAACAGTGCGACCATCTCCGGCGGCATCACATCCACCGGCGCGATCGAAGCCGATGCCGCCGCTGGCTCCGGTTCATCCTGCCGGGGGGAGGGGGGCGGCAGCGTGCCACCGCGCAGCAGCGTTAATTGTTCCATCGTGTCACCGATGACGGCCGTGAGGTTTTGGCGGGTGTAGCGGTGGTTTTCCTGTTCGTGGCGCAGGGCATCGAGGGCGCGATCGCGCTCCTGCAACACCGCCACCAACTTCTGCCGCAATTGCTCTTCGTTGCGAATCGGGGCCAATTCGGCGGCAAAATTCGTCGGGTTTTGGGCCGTCGTCTCCGGTGTGGACTGCCCGCCCCGCAATTGAGCCTGAAGCGCCTCCTGTTGCGCTTGGGCGATCTTGGCCTCTTCGCGACGTTGGCGAGCCTCAGTATTGTAGAGTTTGCGCCAATGGGTCGCGCTGGCTTGGGCCGCATCGCGATCGCGCTCCGCCTCCGCTAACGCCTGTTTCAGGGTACGAATTTCAGCGAGCCACTGCACCAACTCTTCACTCATTAATTCTTTCCACTCGGTAAGCTATAGGCGATTATGGCGATTATAGATCGTCCCCTCCAACTCCTTCGCCCTCCTGTTGCCAACCGTGCCCACTGTGACCGCAAACCCATGAAACTCCCAGCCTGGATTCGCTTTTTTTACTATCTGCGCTGGCCAGCCATTCGGATCACCACCCATCGCGTTTTTCGCCAACGCCTCAACGGACTCGCCGCAGAGATGGCCTATGGATCAATGTTGGCACTGTTTCCGACGATCCTCGCCGTTCTCACCGCCATTGGTCTCTTTGAAGACTCGATCCAAGGCTGGTTACGGAATCTGCTGGCTCCTTTTATGGTGGTCAATGATGCTTCGCTGCAAACCGTGCTACGGGATGCGGCCAGTGCGCTGCGAATTGTGGTGCCGGATTTGATGTGGCAACTCCTCAGCAACTTTGTCCAGGAAGTCACCGAGCAAAAAAATGGGGGCCTTTTTTCCATTAGTTTCCTCGCCGCGATTTGGATCGCCTCTTCCGCCCTCTGCACCGCCATGAACGCCCTGGATCAGATTCACCGCATTCCGCCCCGGTTGCGTCGTCCCTTTTGGCAATCGCGGGGCGTGGCGATTTTGCTGACGTTGGGGAGTATTGTTCTCTTGGCGATCGCCGCCTTCTTCGTCCTGATCGGTAATCAACTGATCATCTCCACCCTTGCGATCGTCGAACAGTTTCCCCTCTATCGCGTCAAAGACGGAACCTATCTATTTCTGCGCCTGTGGAGCACCCTAAATCTTCCCTTCGTCTTGAGCCTCGTTGTGGTGGCCTTTGTGTTGATGTATCGCTTAGGGCCGAGTCGGTGGCGACCGGAAACCCCGGTCTTACCCGGTGCATTACTCGCCGCCTGTTCCTGGTTGGGGGTCTCTTGGCTCTTTCAGTTCTACGTGGATAATTTTGGAACCTATAACCGGGTCTATGGCGCAGTTGGAACCGTCATAATCCTGATGTTGTGGCTCTACCTCACCTCCCTGGTGATGTTGGTGGGCAGTCAACTCAATGTCACCGTCGGGGAAATCATGCGCGCCGACCAAGCCCAAGCCATTACCCCCCGCGCTCCGCAGCATCCTCCCGCCAAACCCTCCCACGATCCCCCACCGCATCCGTAGATCCAACCTCAAGAACAGAGTATGATAAATCCTTGGTAAGCTGGCAAAAATTCGCATGACCCTACAGTTGCGTGTGTATGTTCCCGATCATCCCCTCGTCAAGCATTGGCTTGGCGTAGCCCGCGATCATGAAACGCCATCCGTGCTCTTTAAAAGTGCGATGACAGAATTGGGGCGCTGGCTCACCTACGAAGCCTGTCGCCACTGGCTGCCCACCGTCGAAACCACTGTCACCACTCCATTAACCGAGACCGCCGCCACCCTCATCGATCCCCGCGTTCCCATCGCCGTGATCCCCGTGTTGCGGGCCGGTCTCGCCCTCCTAGATGGCGCTCAAACCCTCCTCCCCATTGCCTCCACCTATCATCTCGGCCTCGTGCGCAATGAAGAAACCCTCGAAGCCAGTTGTTACCTGAATAAATTACCGGAACAATTCGCCCCAGACACCCGGGTCTTAATTCTCGATCCGATGTTGGCCACGGGCGGGTCAATTATGGCGGCCATGGCGGAAGTGGTGCAGCGGGGCGTTGATCCGGCCAATGTGCGAATTGAGTCTGTGGTGGCGGCTCCCCAAGCCCTGCAAAAGCTCAGTGCGGCCTATCCGAGTTTGACGGTGTACACTGCCATCATTGACGAGGGGCTGAATGAGCAGGGCTATATTGTGCCGGGACTGGGGGATGCGGGCGATCGCTCCTTTGGGACGTAAGCAGCGATCGCGAACCATCACCCCCCCCCAAAAAACCGCAATTAACCCAAGACAACGAGCAACAACGAGGTAAACACAATGAGTCAACGTGATGGATTTACAGGTGGATTTTTACTAGGAACCCTAGTCGGCGGTGTCGTCGGCGGTGTCGTCGGCGCGTTGGCAGCCTCAAAACGGTGGGCGGAGGATCAAGACGACTCCCCAAATCTAGAGAGCAACGAGCCGAGTGACGAAACCATTGAAGGGGCCCGCCGCAGTTTAGAAAGCAAAATTTCTCAACTCAATCTTGCCATTGATGATGTGCGCCAACAGCTTGGCTCGGTAAATGGGTCATCCTCAGAGTCATAGACTGAGCAACCTTGTACAATATCAAGAACAGTCATTTAGCGAGTGATATTTATTTTATGGATGCCAGTGTGGTTCGAGTTCTCGTCGTAGGACTTCAAAATTTCATTCAGCTTTACAGCATTCTGCTGTTAATCCGCGTTCTCTTGACCTGGTTTCAAACAGCCGGTTGGGCCCAGCAAGTGATGGGTGCGTTGAGTCCGATCACCGATCCCTATCTCAATATTTTCCGGTCGTTGATTCCCCCCTTGGGTGGTATTGATATCTCGCCGATGTTGGCCTTTTTTGCCCTCTCGTTCATCGGGCAATTCATTGTTCAATTGGTGGGCGGCCTGTTGTACAGCTTGGTGTAACGGTGTGCAACGATGCCAATGAAAAAATCTCACAGGGTGTGCATGGCTGCACCCTGTTTTGGGGTTGAGACGATTAGGAAAAAGCAATGCGAATTTTAATGATGGGGGGAACCCGATTTATCGGAGTGTCTTTAACGCAGCAGTTGGTGGCTCAGGGCCATGCTGTGGTGCTGTTTAATCGGGGTAATCACCCGGTTCCTGTGGCGGGCGTGGAGCAGATCCAGGGCGATCGCAAAGACATCGCCACCCTCACGGCAAAACTTCAGGGTCAAGAATTTGATGCGGTTTTTGACAATAATGGCCGCGAGCGCAGTGACACGGAGCCATTAGCAGCCCTCTTTACGGGCAAGGTACAGCATTTTGTCTATGTCAGTTCGGCGGGGGTCTACCTCAAAACCGATCAACCGCCCCACATCGAAGGCGATGCCGTTGATCCCAACAGCCGCCATAAGGGCAAACATGAAACGGAGGCCTATCTCGCGGCCAGTGGGCTGCCCTGGACATCGGTGCGGCCGGTGTATATCTACGGGCCGCAGAATTATAACGATGTGGAAGCGTGGTTTTTTGACCGGATTGTGCGCGATCGCCCGATTCCGATCCCCGGCGATGGCATGGCGATCACCCAACTCGGTCACGTCGAAGATCTCGCGGCGGCCATGGTGGCAATTCTCGGCAATGACCAAGCTAAGGGGCAAATTTACAACATTTCCGGCGATCGCTTCATCACCTTTAACGGGTTAGCGCGGGCCTGTGCGATCGCCGCCGGCAAAGACCCCGATCAACTCAAGCTCGTTCACTTCGACCCCAAAGCCTTCGACTTTGGCAAAAAGAAAGCCTTTCCCCTGCGCGTGCAACACTTTTTCACCGACACCCACAAAGCCAAAAAAGACCTCCAATGGCAGCCCAAATTTGACCTCATCTCCGGCCTGACCGACTCCTTTCAACAGGGCTACCTCCCCTCCGGACGCGGCAGTGCAGCAGCAGATTTCAGCCTGGATGACCTGATTTTGGCGCGGTCTTAACCGCCATCGGTGGGTTACGGCGGATTGCTAAATTGCAGTGATGGCAAGAGTTTAAGCCGCCTAACCCACCCGACAATGAAGCCTAATTTTAGCTGTGCCATCACAGCAGGGTGCTGTTAGCGAAGCGTAATGCACCATCATATTGTAGAGATAGCGAGAAGAAACCCATTGAGGGCATCGCGTCGGGTGGGCGATCCCCACTCGTTGAGGATTGCAGCGATCGCAATTTCTGCGCGTTTATACTAGTACAGAGTCAAGACTTAATATTCGGATTGTATTGAATGTCCAACACTCAACGTGACGGTGCGTTACGCTTCGCTAACAGCACCCTACAAACATCCTAATTCTTGGCATTGACGCTGCACTAGGGAGGAATTACAACAGATTACAAAGATTCGTCAGATCCTGAGTGTAAACTTGCGTAGGATAGGGGATAACAATGCAATTTCTTAGAGATGGGCCATGGCCGCAACTATTCTTGTGGTAGATGATGAACCGACCATGCAGGTTCTCGTACAAAAGTCATTTCGGCGCAAGATTCGCAAAGGTGAGTTGGAATTTATCTTCGCCAACAATGGTGTAGAAGCCCTCGAACAAATTGAACAGCATCCCCATGTTGATGTCATGCTGACGGATATCAACATGCCCCGGATGGATGGCTTAACCCTGCTCAACCACCTGGCCAATCGACCTTCACCGACCCCAAAAACGGTGGTTATTTCTGCCTATGGAGATTTTGGCAACATTCGGGCGGCGATGAATCGGGGCGCGTTTGATTTTCTCACTAAGCCGATTAACTTTGATGATTTGGAAATCACCTTAGAACGCACCCTAGAGCATGTAGCCCAACTGCGAGAACGCAATGAAGCCCTGCGCAAAAGTGAAGCCAACAATCGTGCCATGCTGCTTGCGATCCCGGATCTTTTAATTCGGATTGATCGTGAGGGGAATTATCAAGATCTCCGCAATGCCGATCGCACGAATCTTTACAACCCCGAAGCGACGGTGATTGGCAATAATATTAACGCGGTGTTGCCTCCGGAAATTTCCGGTCAATGGATGCAGTTGGCGGAACGGGCATTGGCCACCGGAGAACTGCAACTGTGTGAATATGCCATTGAAATCAATGGAACCCTCGAACATGAAGAGGCGCGGATCGTGGTGACGGGGGAAGATGAGGTGTTGATTATGGTGCGAAATATTAGCGATCGCAAACGGGCCGAGGCCGCCCTCACCACCGCCAAAGAAATCGCCGAAACCGCCAACCGCGCCAAAAGCTCCTTCCTGGCCAGCATGAGCCATGAACTGCGCACCCCCCTCAACGCGATTTTGGGGTTTAGCCAACTCCTCGGCGGCGATCAATCCCTCTCCAACGCCCAACGGGATAACCTGTCAATTATTAAACGCAGCGGTGAACATTTACTGATCTTGATTAACGACATTCTGTCCATGTCGAAGCTCGAAGCCGGACAGGTTGAAACAAACTTCACCGCCTTAGATCTCCATAATCTGCTGCAATCTCTCTACGAGATGCACCGTCCTAGAGCCGATCAAAAAGGACTCACCTTAAGCCTAGAAACCAGTCCCGCCGTGCCGAGAGGGGTCAAGAGTGATGACAGTAAACTCCGCCAAATTTTCAGTAATTTGATTGGCAACGCGATTAAGTTCACCGATGCGGGAACGGTCAAGATTCAAGCCGATGCCCAACATCACCCCACCGCCAATGATCCCGATCGCATCCTGCTCCATGTCAGCGTCACGGATACAGGCCCTGGGATCGAACCCCATGAAATTGAGCTTCTGTTTGAACCTTTTGTGCAAACGAGTAGTGGCCAAAAATCCACGGAAGGGACGGGATTAGGGTTATCGATTAGTCGGGAATATGCGGGGTTGTTGAATGGGGAAATCCTCGTCGATACCCAAGTGGGCGAAGGGTCATGTTTTAGCGTCAGTTTACCGATGCAAACCTGCTCAGTCCATGACATTCCAAGCCCATTGTCAGCCACTGTCATTGATGAAAAAAATGCCGATGCGCTTTTTTTCGAGACCGCATTGGACGACACCACCAACTTCAAAACCCTGCTGGTTCCCAACGATCTTGAAAACCTGCCGTTGGACTGGATTCAATCCCTGCATCAAGCCGCTCTCACCATCGACAATCAAGCGATTCTCGAACTCCTCGATGAAATCGAGACAACCCATCCCAGTTTTAGGGCGAAAGTCATTAAGCTAATTGATCACTTTCATTTTGATGTACTCTTAGAATTTCTCCAAGAACGCTATCCCGATCTGTTTTAAGGAAATTGCCGTGAATTGTCCTGAAACCTGGATATCGTAACGAGGGTTGTGAAGCGCGATCGCCCCAGGATTCAGACCCTAATGAGCACGGGAAACCACCCCCGCCGCCGTCGGGATTGAACTCGTGATCACCAGCCATGCTGCGGCTGTTGTGTTGCGGTGCGATCGCCCCAAACGACGGCCCCATAGATGAGAAGCGCCATTCCAATTGGAATGGCGCTCCTTGATATTAACCGGGCTTACTATAGTTAAGGTCTTTATATGCGAGTTGACGCTGACCTCATTTGAATTGCTCTAATCATTACAGGGATCACGGTGATCCCAGAATTTTGTAATATTTTCTTTATTTTCTTAACATTCAGTACCAAATCGTAAAGAGCGAGGCAGCCACGCCACAGATCGAGCGCCCCTCAAGCACTGGAAAATGCGTGCCATGGCTACCGTTAGCGCGGGGGAATTGTCGGCATGGTCGCCGCCACAAGCCGCTCTGGATTGGATTCCGTATGATACTTCACCAAGTTCGCGAGTTCCTGGAGTTGACTAATCGCCTCCGCCCCTTCGAGCTTCATCAATTCGCGATCGTCCCGCATTTCCGTCCAGGTGATGCCATAGTCCGACACCAAAAATCGAATCAAGTGGTTCTCACCCAAGCTCACCATAAATGATGCACTATTCATCTCGCCGCCGCAGGTGTAGCACGACGCGAGATAGCCGCGTTGCTCTAGCACCATCGCCAAAGCCTGTAGATTCATTACCAAATCCCGAACAAAGGATCGATGTTGTTGTGCGAGTCGTTGAAACATGATGGAATCCTCCGAATGCCATGTACTTTCTTGGAATTTTAATCTTTTCTTAATATTCTGGCGGACTGATGCCGAATGACACAGATTCAGAGAAACGATTAGAACAGGTCGTATTTAGACTAATTCAGTGCTTGAACCCAATGACATTTGCGATCGATCAACACCGTCTATCTTTATACATAAAATCTCTAAAAAGTCAAATCCATTGTTTTTTTTAGCGAATGTGGGACATCTGCCGGATCTGGTTGACTGACTTGATAGCCCTCACCCCCGATCCATTTTCCAGTTCCCTCTCCCCTAGGGAGAGGGCTAGGGTGAGGGCTTTCCGGAATCTGGCTAATTTTGCCAGTCAATCAGTTGCCGGATTCAGCTTGGGGTGATCAACAGCGCAGTCAGGACGAAATCACGAGATCAAGACGCAGGGCATCTGGGTTTCAGCACACAGGTTGAACTTTTTTCCAAGATTTTGTTTCAAAACTTAGCAAAAGTTAATACAATAGGAACGTGCCCTGAGTATTTATTCCTATACCTCCATGTTTACCACTCAAGTGCCTTGGCTCACAACCCTGATTTTGCTGCCCCTTGTTGCTGCCTTCGCTGTCCCCCTCATTCCCGATAAAGACGGGAAAACCCTGCGCTGGTACGGGTTAGGTGTCGGTTTGGTTGAACTGGCGTTAACGGTCTATCTCGCGGCCACGCAGTTCGATCGCACCGCTGTCGGCTTCCAACTCAGCGAAACCTATGCTTGGCTGCCGCAGTTGGGGGTGAATTGGTCCGTTGCCGTCGATGGAATTTCGTTGCCCTTGTTGGTTTTAACCGCCTTTGTCAATACCTTGGCGTTGATGGCTGCCTGGCGCGTGAGCCATAAGCCTCGGCTGTTTTACGGGCTGATGTTGGCCCTCTACGGTGCGCAGATGGGGGTGTTTGTCGCCAAAGATTTACTGTTATTTTTCACGATGTGGGAACTGGAGTTAGTTCCGGTTTATCTCTTAATTTCGATCTGGGGCGGGCCAAAACGCCTCTATGCTGCGACTAAATTTATTTTGTATACGGCATTAGCCTCCTTATTTATCTTGGTTGCCGGTTTGGGCTTGGCCTTTTCGGGCGATCGCATCACCTTCGACCTCGCCGAACTGGGACTGAAAGAATACCCCGCCGCCCTCGAACTCTTCGCCTATGTGGGCTTCTTGATTGCCTTTGCCGTCAAACTGCCCATGTTCCCCGTCCACACTTGGCTCCCCGATGCCCACGGCGAAGCCTCCGCCCCTGTCTCCATGGTGCTCGCCGGGATTCTGCTCAAAATGGGCGGTTATGGGTTGATTCGGATGAACATGGAACTGCTCCCCAATGCCCACATCCACTTTGCCCCCGTCCTCGTCGTGCTGGGTGTGGTCAATATTGTTTACGGAGCCTTCGCCGCCTTCGGACAAACCAACCTCAAACGCCGCTTGGCTTATTCCTCCGTTTCCCACATGGGCTTCGTCCTGATTGGCCTCGCCTCCTTCACCGAAGTCGGCTTAAACGGCGCGATGTTGCAAATGCTCTCCCACGGGTTAATCGCTGCCGCCCTCTTCTTCCTGGCCGGGGCAGCCTACGATCGCACCCACACCCTGATGATGGACGAAATGAGCGGCCTCGCCCAACAGATGCCGAAAATTTTCGCCCTCTTCACCGTCGCCGCCATGGCTTCCCTCGCCCTCCCCGGCATGAGCGGCTTCGTCAGCGAATTAACCGTGTTCCTCGGCATGGCCAACAGCGATGCCTATAGCCTCTCGTTCAAAACCGTGATCGTCTTCCTCTCCGCTGTGGGTCTAATTCTCACCCCGATCTATCTCCTCTCGATGTTGCGGGAAGTGTTCTACGGCGAGGCCAAGGCTGAAACTACCCCGGATCATTGGTTTAGTGATGCGAATCCCCGCGAAGTCTTTATCGCGGTCTGCTTCCTCTTACCGATTATCGGCATTGGTCTCTACCCCAAACTGGCGATGACCAGCTACGACACCAAAACGGTGCATATTGCCCAAAAAGTCGGGGCGGCTCTGCCGATATTCGCCACGGTAGAACCCCAGGAAATGACCGCCGAACGGGATCTCTTTCCCCTCACCCCGGCATTGATTGCGCCGCCGCTTGATTAAGCGTTGAGCTGAAGCCTAAGTCTTCAACCAAAATCCTGTTTCCCCTGGGGGAGACAGGATTTTGACATGGGCACGATTCCCTAATGGCGGTCAACTGAGAATCTGTCCCTGGGGATTGGGGGGGGTGGAATTTGTTGCCTAGGCTGGGGGGTAATCTGCAATATTTCCGGGTAACATGACAGCATTAAACTCTCCATTGAATGCGATCGCCAAGGGAACCATGCCCACTGACTACGACACCGCCACATCCCTCGCCCAAGTCTGGCAAATCACCTGCCAAAAACACCGGGATATTCTCGCCCTCTACGATCCCCACAGCACCCCAGAGGTGCGCTACACCTACGGCGAAGCCTATCGGGCCATCGAGCAGTTCGCCAGCGGTTTGCAAGCCTTGGGGGTGAAACCGGGGGATAAGGTGGCCCTGTTTGCCGATAATAGTCCCCGCTGGTTAATTGCCGATCAAGGGGTGATCTTGACGGGGGCGGCGAATGTGGTGCGTTCTGCCCAAGCCGATCGCTACGAACTCCTCTATATCTATGAAGACAGCGACAGCACCGCGCTGATCGTTCAAGATCTCAAAACCTTGAAGACCCTCCAGCCGGAACTCGGCGAGCAATCGGTCTCGGTGATTATTTTGCTGTCGGATGAAACGCCTGATCCTGATGGGGCGGTGAGAATGCTCAACTTTGAGCAACTCCTCGCCTTGGGTCAACAGCAACCCTTGACCCCCGTGGCGATCCAACCCTCGGATCTCGTCACCTTGCTCTATACCTCCGGCACGACGGGCAAACCGAAGGGGGTGATGCTGACCCATGGTAATTTGCTCCACCAAATCACGACGTTTATTAGTGCGATTAAACCGACGGCGGGCGATCGCGTCCTCTCCATTCTCCCCAGTTGGCATTCCTACGAGCGGACGGTGGAATATTTCCTCTTCGCCCACGGTTGCTCGCAGATGTACACCAATATTCGCTATTTCAAGCAAGACCTGGCCAGCTTTAAACCACACTTTATGGTGGGCGTGCCCCGGCTGTGGGAATCCATCTATGAAGGGGTTCAAAAAACCTTCCGGGAAAAATCCCCCCGCCAACAGGCGTTGATTCACTTCTTCTTTGGCTGGTCAGAAAAATATATCCTGGCGCAACGGTTGGCGGATGATCTGGATCTGTTACACCCCAATCCAGCCGCGAGCGATCGCACCAAAGCCAAACTCAAAGCCGCCCTCCTCAAACCCCTCCATCTTTTGGGCGATCGCCTCGTTTACGGCAAAGTCCGCGCCGCTACCGGTGGCTGCATTAAATACTTCGTCAGCGGCGGCGGCTCCCTCGCCCGTCACATCGACACATTTTACGAACTGATTAACGTTCCCCTGATCGTCGGCTACGGCCTCACCGAAACCGCCCCCGTCGCCACCGTGCGCAGTCGGGAATGCAACCTACGGGGCGCATCGGGCCCGCCGCTGCCCCACACCGAAATCCGCATCGTCCACCCCGAAACCCGCACCCCCCTCCCCGACGGCGAGCGAGGCCTCGTCCTGATTCGCGGCCCCCAAGTCATGCAGGGCTATTATAAAAAACCCGAAGCCACCGCCAAAGCCATTGACGCGGATGGCTGGTTTGATAGTGGCGATTTAGGAATGCTCACCCACGGCGGTAATCTCGTCCTCACCGGACGTGCCAAAGATACCATCGTCCTCAGCAACGGCGAAAACATTGAACCCCAACCCCTCGAAGATGTTTGTGTCCAAAGCCCCTACATCGATCAGATTATGGTGGTGGGACAAGATCAAAAGGCCCTAGGGGCGTTGATTGTGCCGAATTTGGATGCCCTAACGCAGTGGGTGACCGAACAAGGGTTAAGCCTGACCTTGCCGGAATTGGGCGCGAGCGATCGCCAAGACCTCGACGATCCCGCCATCCATCGCCTCTTTCAAACCGAACTGAAGCAGCGGATCAAAAATCGGCCCGGCTACCGGCGCGATGACCAAATCGCCGTTTTTCGCTTGATCCTCGAACCCTTCTCCATTGAAAACGGTCTACTTACCCAAACCCTGAAAGTCCGTCGCCCGGTAGTAACCGATCGGTATCACGCTATGATTGACGGGATGTTTTCATAATTTATCCACCGCTTTATACTGCCACTCAGAGGAACCCATTTTAGTCATGGCCACCGAATTAACCATTAAGCGCCCTGTTGTCTTGAAGGTGATCGTTACCCCTCGTTGGAAAGAGGAAGTCACCCAACAATTGCAAACCCAAGCAACCCAACTCGACCAACAACTGCAAGACATCGATATGCAGGGGCAGCGAGCGATCGCCGAAGTGCAAAAGCAGGGTGTGGCCTTAACCAATCCCCAGGCACTCCAGCAGATTGAAGCGATTCAAACCCAAGTCAACCAAAAGAAAAACGAACTGCAACAACGCAAAAACCAACTGCTCCAGCAACTTGACCAACTCGACAAAGTGGAAATGGAGCAAGAAGTGGCCCAAGGTCAAATTGACGGCACTTGTACCGTAGCCGTGGGTGACAACCTCGTGAAAAAACTCCAAGTTGAAGTGGTGGTTCGCGATGGCATTGTCCAAGAAATTCGCGGCGAACTCTAGCCACCGCAGCGGGCACACCGGTTGCCCCCCATCACTCACACCGTAGCATTTGACAGCGATGAGCCAGACTTCCGCCCACTGTGCCAGTTCCCCACCCCTAGATCCTCACTTGAGGGGATAGCATCCCATGAGGCAGCTTGGTATGATATGGGTGCTTCGATCTCAATCATCCCTGCTCAGGGTGATGGATTGTCGCAAAATATCGGGTGCTAGCATCGTGAGTTTGAAGGCTCTGTCACCCTGTTACTGGAATGCGTGTCAAACTATGGTTCGGTTCTGTTGTTTGTATAAAAGAGGGCGTGCGCTATGTCGATAGAAGGAATTCAATCGGCTTCAAAACAGGATGCGATGGTCTACGTTCCTTACTTTCAAGGCCAAAAGCGCAAAATGCTGCCGAAAGCGATCGGCATCTACCAAAATGGTTCCCTTGAGGGAGAGCGGATGATTGAGGGGGGGGAAAGCATTCCCTTTGTGGCGACCTGGTTTGTCTCGAAACTGCCGGCGGAATCGACCCGGTGTCGGTTGCAGTTTGATGGCAATGCGGAACTCAGCTACGAAGTGGATATGCAGAATTCCGAGTTTGTTGATCATCTGATCGGGGTGATCATGAACTATCAGCGCACGAAACATACGGATTTTTCCCGTGCGTTCTATCGCAAATTATTACAAATGGATGGCTCATCATAAACCGAACCATCCAGATCGATACCCTATAAAGTATTCATCGAGTTCAGTTATTTCAGTTATAAGGAAGGAGTGAGGGGTGGCACAGGCCAAACACAATAAGCATCTGTTGATCGGTTCAACGATCGCCCATAGTGGCAAATCAGCGGTTATTCTCGGACTTGCCCATCAACTGAATCAGCAAGGGATTCAAATCGGCTATGGTAAGCCGTTGGGAACGTATCTCAAGACGGAGGCGATCGCGCCGACGGATGCGGATGTGCAATTTATCACTGAACAGTTAGCGCTATCACCGGCTCAGACGAAAGCGCCGTTACTGACCCTCAATGAAGCGAGCTTCACTCAATATTTGCAGCCGACGAGTGAGGTGACGAATGTAATGCATTCCCTGTCGAGCTATGTGGATGATATTGCTGGCGATTTGGTACTCCTGGAAGGGCCGGGCAGCTTGTCGGAGGGGCGACTGCTGAATTTGTCGTTGGTGCAGATGGCGGCTCAGTTGGATCTGCCGGTGTTGATGACGGCGTTGTATCATCCGGTGACGTTGATTGATGAACTGTTGGATGTGCAAGAGGCCCTGGGTGATCATCTGATGGGGGTTGTGATCAATGATATTCCGGAGTCTGATGCGGCGGTGGTGGCGGAACAGGTGGCCCCGTATCTGGAACGGCAGGGGATTCCGGTGTTTGCGCAACTGCCCCGCAACGGGTTGCTCCGCAGTGTGAGTGTGCGAGAGTTGGCGACCAAGTTAGAGGCTAAAGTGCTGTGCCGTCCGGATCGGTTGGATCTGATGGTTGAGAGTTTGACGATTGGGGCGATGAATGTGAATTCTGCCCTGGAGTATTTCCGAAAGGGGCGCAATATGGCGGTGGTGACGGGGGGCGATCGCAGTGAATTGCAACTCGCGGCCCTCGAAACGTCAACCAATTGCCTGATCCTGACGGGCCATTCTGCGCCCCAAGATTTTATCCTCAGTCGGGCGGAAGATTTAGAGATTCCGATTCTATCGGTGGATCTCGATACCTTAACGACGGTGGAAATTGCAGACCAAAGTTTTGGCCAAGTCCGCCTCCAAGAACCGATTAAAGTCCAGTGCATCCAAGAGTTGATGCACGCCCATTTTGATACCCCGCGCTTGATGCAGGCGTTGGGGTTAGAACCTAGTCCTGTTAATGTTTGAGTACAAATCCGATGCAAACCCTAGACGCACCTGTCAATTCTGCGATCGCCCTCACTGATCCCACGATTCACCGCCGCAAAACGCGCCCGGTTCCCGTGGGATCAATCACCATCGGCGGCGGCCATCCGGTGGTGGTGCAATCAATGATCAACGAAGACACCCTCGATATTGAAGGCTCGGTCGCCGCAATTCGCCGCCTCCATGAGATCGGCTGTGAAATCGTGCGGGTCACGGTTCCCAGCCTCGCCCATGCTAAAGCCCTCGCCGAGATTAAAGCAAAACTGGCCGCCACCTATCAGCCCGTGCCTTTGGTGGCGGATGTTCACCACAACGGCATGAAAATCGCCCTCGAAGTGGCGAAGCATGTGGATAAAGTCCGGATCAATCCGGGGCTGTATGTGTTTGAGAAGCCGAGCAGCGATCGCACCGAATACAGCCAAGCCGAATTTGACGACATCGGGGCGAAAATTCGCGCCACCCTTGAACCCCTCGTCGTCTCCCTACGCGACCAAGGCAAATCAATGCGCATCGGGGTTAATCACGGCTCCCTCTCCGAACGGATGCTCTTCACCTACGGCGACACCCCCGAAGGCATGGTGGAATCCGCCCTTGAATTCATCCGCATCTGTGAATCTCTCGATTTTTATAATTTGGTGATTTCCCTCAAGGCCTCCCGCGTACCGGTGATGTTGGCCGCCTATCGCCTCATGTGTCAGCGCATGGACGAGCTTGGCATGGACTACCCCCTCCATTTGGGCGTGACTGAAGCCGGAGATGGGGAATATGGGCGGATCAAATCCACCGCTGGCATTGGGACATTGTTGGCCGAAGGCATCGGCGACACGATTCGCGTCTCCCTCACCGAAGCCCCGGAAAAAGAGATTCCCGTCTGCTACAGCATTCTGCAAGCCCTCGGACTGCGCAAAACCATGGTGGAATATGTGGCCTGCCCCTCCTGTGGGCGGACATTGTTCAACCTCGAAGATGTGCTCCACAAAGTCCGGGAAGCCACGAAACACCTAACGGGCCTTGATATCGCGGTGATGGGCTGTATCGTTAATGGCCCCGGCGAGATGGCCGATGCGGACTATGGCTATGTGGGAAAACAGCCGGGCTTTATTTCCCTGTATCGTGGGCGGGATGAAATCAAAAAAGTCCCCGAAGACCAAGGCGTTGAGGAACTGATTAACCTGATTAAATCCGACGATCGCTGGGTTGATCCCTAGTCCAATCCCCACCCTTATTCACAAAACCCCCATGGGAGCGCGTCAGCCTGCTGTGGGGGTTTGCGATCGCACCATTGCCCAATCTTAGCCATTGGCTACAATAACAACATCCTCTCCCCACGTCGCATCATGGTTCAGACTCCCTTTGAGGCCTCAACCCGCTATCCCGACTCTGACGGTAAACCCATGGCCGAAAACACCCTGCAATACCAATGGATTGTCCGCTTGGTGGAAAACCTCAAACGGATGTTAGCGGGTCAAACTGCCTTTGTTGCGGGCGATTTGTTGTGGTATCCGGTGCAGGCAAAATCCGGCGAAACTCCTGTCGCTCAAGCTCCCGATGCGATGGTGGTACTCGGTCGCCCGGATCGCGATCGCGGCAGTTACAAACAATGGGAAGAAGAGAATATCGCGCCCCAGGTCGTGTTTGAAATTATTTCACCGAGCAACAGTGCAGCGGAAATGACGGCCAAGCAGGCTTTTTATATCGAGCATGGGGTGTTGGAGCTTTATTTTTACAATCCACAGTCGCAAACGTTCTGGGGATTGGTGCGTACCACAGTGGACGATAAACTGGAGCCGGTAATGCCGCTGAATATGCCCTGGGTTTCGCCGCTGCTCCAGATTCGGTTTGAGTTAGGTGCGGCGGGGTTGGCGGTGTTTTATCCCGATGGTGAACCGTTCAAGACCTTGGCGGAATTTGCCCAGGAGCGCGATCGCTTGGCGGCCAAATTGCGAGAACTGGGAATTAACCCAGACGAAGTTTAACGATGATCAGAATCTTTACCGTTTAAGGGGTAATCAGACAGACCCAATCCTAATTTTCAATCAATGTTAAGTCTTAGCCTCTGATCAACCCAGGGATGTACGCCGGCCTGCACATAAATCAGGTGGGATCGCTATAATGAGCGTTAATGACGGCTAAAAAAGAGATTAAATATTTGCGATTTTCGAGCGATCGCCGCCACTCACGACCTACTCAATAACTCCTTTATTGCAAAAATAATTATTCCTCAAATCGGTTCAGCGCAGCATTCACTTGATACGGTTTAGAGGAGAGTTTCTAGTTTTCTCAGGAAATGTGCCAGTTTTTAAAATGGCTAGAGAGAGCGATCTGAGAAAGTAATCTTAAACCCGCTCTATCCCTTGCCAATCCTTGCGTTTTGATTATTCAATCCTATAGCAATCAACAGTGGCATTAGGACAGGCAAGGGGCTTAAGCCCCTTGTTCCAGAGTCTCTGAATGTCCTAACCGCTCTGGCTAGTGCTGTATTTTTGAGCGGCTTGGCTTGTGCATTGTTTCGCAGCCAGATGATCAACTGGACTAACCCCAGAAACTTAGCAGGAACTCCCTTGGTCATAACCTACAACAAGAGCAGAAAACCAAGCTTAATGCTTGATTCGCTCTAGATGATTCACAACAACTGACCTCACTCTGCAATACACAGGAGATTCCATAAATGATTAACTTCAAACGCTGGCAAGCCACAACCGCTTTGATCATGACCTTGGGGATGAACGCCACTGCGATCGCACCCATTTTCGTCGCCCCGATGATTGCCTCCTCCGCTGCCCCCGCTTTGGCCCAAGCCACCCGCTTTCCCGATGTCCCCAGCAACCACTGGGCGAAAGACTACATCAATGCGTTGGTGGCTCAAAATGTATTGGCCGGTTTTCCCGATGGCACCTTCCGCCCCGATGCACCCGTGACCCGGGCGCAATACTCCTCCATGGTGCAAGCGGTGTACAGCAAAACGAAGATTCGCAACGCCATCAATTTTGCTGATGTGCCCAGCAGCCATTGGGCCGCCGGTTCGATTCGGACATCCTACGAAATGGGGTTCCTCTCTGGCTATCCTGGTAATATTTTCCGCCCTGAGCAAAACATTCCCCGCGAACAAGTCCTCGTTTCCCTCGCCAACGGGTTGAACTATAGCTCGAATGCCCCGGTCAACCAAGTGCTCAATTACTACGTGGACAACGGCTCGATTTCTAACTTCGCTCAGTCAGCAGTGGCGGCGGCAACGGAAGAACGGATGGTGGTGAACTATCCCAGCATCAACCGGTTGAATCCAACCCGCAATGCGACCCGCGCCGAAGTTGCTGCGTTCCTCTATCAAGCCATGGTGAGCGAAGGCCGAGTGGCAGCGATTAATTCGCCCTACATTGCCAATGCCACCCCGATCGCAACGGAATACCGCATTCCGGCTGGAACGACGATTCCCGTCAGCTACATGAAGGACAAAATCCTCTTGATGCCTGATGAAACCCTGCCGGTCACCTTTGCCGTGCGCACCAATATCACCACCCAAGACGGTCGGGTTCTGATTCCGGCCGGGAGCCAGGTGAAGGGTGAACTGCGCCCCGCCGGGGACGACGCGACCCAGTTTGTGGCCGAGGAGTTGATCTATCCCGATGGCTCAAAGCGACCCTTTGCCGCCACCTCTAGCCCGATCACCGAAACCGAAACGGTACGCCGGGGCACGAATACCGGGGATCTGCTGAAAAATGCGGCGTTAGGGACTGCCGCTGCTGCTGCGATCGCTGCCGTCACGGGTGACCGGGCGATCGCCACCGAAGAACTGCTGATCGGAGCGGGAGCCGGTGCAGTGTTGACCTTGATCCAAAACTTCCTCGGTCGTAACAGTGTGGATCTCTTGGTGGTGGAACCGGAAACCAACTTGAACCTCACCTTAGATGATGACTTTGTGGCCCCGGTGCAATAGTCGCCGCTGCATCACCTGAGTGGGACTGTTTTCCCCTCAAGGTCTTGCCAAGGTTTGCCTTAATCTAGCTTCTCAACGCTCACCAGAATTAATGGGTCTGAAGCCCCGCCCTTCCAGGGCGGCTTTTCTCGTCCAAATTTCTTTTCTCGTCCAATTTATTGATCCAGTTTTCTCTGTCTATGGTATCATGCCAGTATTAAAACTTAATGTTTTGGCGGCTGGGCAAGCCGACCTGAATGGACAGGCGTTAAGCAGTGTTAGACCCCGATCTGGGGCAGTTTCTTGTCTGTCTACCCGTCAGGAGTCTGCTTAATGTAGGCAGACTGGGAATCCCCGTGCCTTTAGGCCGGGGAGGATGTCAAAATGCAGATCCGCTGTGGTCTGTATTGTTTTATTGTTTGGGGGGTTATTGGTTGGGGAGTGCGATCGCAGGAAAAAAAGCCAAACACCTCCATTTTGTTGCGTCATAATGAAACTATCGATATTGTGATCGCCCGTGGTACAAGCACCTTCTCAACCCGACACCCAATATCCCGACTCCGACGGCAAACCCATGGCAGACAATACCAAGCAGTATCAATGGATTGTACGTCTTGTGGAAAATCTCAAATGCCTCTTGCAAGATCAAACCGCCTTTGTAGCTGGCGATCTGCTCTGGTATCCTGTCCAGGCTAAAGGGGGTAAAACGCCGTCCGGTCAAGCTCCCGATGCCATGGTGGTCTTGGGTCGTCCCGCCGGAGACAGAGGCAGTTACAAACAATGGGAAGAGGATGATATTGCCCCCCAAGTGGTCTTTGAGATCATCTCACCCAGCAACACCGCGACCGAGATGGTGGCTAAACAACATTTCTATGCCCAGCATGGTGTATTGGAAATGTATTTTTATGACCCCGATTCCTACGATTTTTGGGGACTGACTCGCGACAACAGAGAAGCAGGATTTAATCCAGTCTTGATGCTGAATTTGCCGTGGGTTTCGCCACTGTTGCAGATTCGGTTTGAACTGTTTGAGGATGGCTTAGCGGTGTTTTATCCCAATGGTGAACCGTTTAAAACCTTCACCGAATTAGCCAATGAGCGCAACCAATTAGCCAATGAACGGGATAAAGCGTTTGCTAAGTTAAAAGAATTGGGAATTGATCCCGATACCTTGTGAATTTGAGTTGTTTGACGCTGATCACCCCATCCAGCATTTCAACAATTGTCAATCTTTGATCTGTTGAAATAGATGGAATCCCCGTGCGTTCACGCCGGAGCGGATGTCAAAGTAAAAACCGCAACAGCGAACCAAAGCCTCCCAATAGGTTTAAGAGTTGAATTCCTAACCCGCTGCCGCCGCCGGAGCCTTGGCGTTTATTCACTTCCTCGATTAACCCTGTGGCGATCGCTTGGCCCCCTTCGTCCTCTTGGCGTTCAAATAAGGCGGCGGCGATTTGGGCATCTTGAATCGCACCGGCTTCATCGGTGAGGCGGAGACGGACGAGGGCGCGACCAAGATAGGCAGGGGCGAAGTCTTGTTTTAAATTCAGGGCTTGGTTATAGTTGGCGATCGCATCGACATAGTTACGTTGATTCGCTGCCACGATCCCCAAGGCGTAATACTGTTCCGCTGTCTCTAGGGTGCGCGGCAACCCGATCGCCCCTTCCGTCCAGGCCAAATCTAACCGCGTTCCCCAAAGATTCGTATTCACCAAATAAGCCTGCCGCAAATCCGTTCCCGCCAAATTCGCCCCCAACAGGGTCGCCCCCAACAGATTCGCGCTGTGGAGTGATGCACCACTGAGATCCGCCCCGGTTAAGTCCGCTCCGGCTAAGTTCGCTTGGCTGAGGTTGGCAAACCGTAAATCTGCCCCCCGCAGATCCGCCCCTTCTAAATCCGCCAATACCAACCCAGCCCGACTCAGATCACATTGCACACAATCCCCCGTCGCCAGCAGTTGGCTGGTGTGGTTGAGGTTTTCCGCCAGCAGAGGAGCGGCGAACAGGGTGGAGATGAGGCCAGTGGCGATCAGGGTTTTCTGCATGAGACCAAAAAGTGCAACGATGTTTCTATTCTACTGACTTGTTTTCAAAGACCTAGGGATCATGGTTGACTCTGCTCCGTTTCGCTTTCCGCCGCCGCTCCAACCCGGCGATCGCCTCTGTGCGATCGCCCCCAGCGGCGCACTCAACGAAATCGCACGGCTGCAAGATGGTCTGGCCCTCTGGCAGGCGCGGGGTTATCGGGTGGATCTGGGGCCCCATTGGGATAGTCGCTATAGCTATCTAGCAGGCGACGATGCCCAGCGCCGCGAGGCCCTGCGTCAGGCCTGGGAAAACCCGGACTATCAAGGCGTGCTCTGTATTCGGGGCGGCTACGGCAGCGCCAGACTGTTAGAAGAGTGGCAGTGGCCCAAGGGGCATAAGTGGCTGATCGGGTTTTCGGATATTACGGGGCTGTTGTGGAGTTTGGCGCGGCGTAGATTGGGGGCGGTGCATGGGCCCGTGTTGACCTCTGTGGGAAAGGAGCCGGATTGGTCGGTGCAGCGGTTGATTGATTGTGTGGAAGGGCGGCCCTTGGGGCCGTTGCAGGGGGAGGGCTGGGGAAATGGGGTGGCGATCGGGACGTTATTGCCCGCGAATTTAGCCGTGGCGACAAATCTCCTGTTTACCCCGGTTCAACCGGATCTAGAGGGGGTGATTTTGGCCTGGGAGGATGTGACGGAAGCGCCCTATCGTTTGGATCGGATGATTACTCAGTGGCGGCTGAGCGGGGCGTTGCAGGGCGTGCGGGGGATTGCGTTGGGGCAGTTTACGGATTGTGCGGGCAATCCGGGGACTTGGCCGGTGCTGGAGATGTTGCGCGATCGCCTCGCCGATTTGAACATCCCGATTGTTGCCAATCTGCCCTTTGGTCATGTATCCGGGAATGCGGCGTTACCCGTGGGCGTGCGCGTAGAATTGGACAGCGATCGCGGCTCGTTGATCATTTTGGATTAGATTCCGCCTCCCACGGAAGATCAAAATGGATTCCCCTCGCCCTGCGGGAGAGGGGCGAGGGGTGAGGGCCAGGCCGCGCTTCATACCCACCAACAAGCCAGAGGAAAGAGCAGATATTCCAGGAAAAACAGCAGCCAAATGAATTGATAAAAGCGGGCGATTTCGGGCTTTTGGTCTAAATTAACGCCGCGACTGCGCCAGAGCAGGGCAATGGCGAGGGCGGTATGAGTGGCGATCATCACCGCCCCATTGATTCCCGGTATTCCCAACAGACCCACCCCGATCATCGCCCCATAGCAAGCGACAATTAACCCGCAGCAAATCCGAAACACCGCCCGTTTTCCTAGCAAAATCGTGACGGTTTGGATGCGATATTGGCGATCGCCGTCTAGATCCGGCACATCTTTAAATAGGGCGATCGCGATCGTAAACCAGAGGATAAACCCCGTCAGCACCCACACCGGCCCCGGAATGCCTCCCGTTTCACCTTGAAAATAGCGATACAGCCCCACATTCACCACCACCCCCCGCACCGTGAGAATGCACAGGGCTGCCCAGAGGGAAAACCGTTTGAGGCGAATCGGCGGCAACGAGTAGGCTGTGCCGATCAGCAGACTGATCCCGACGGTGAACAGGAGCCAAGGATGGGTGAGGGCGAGGGCGATCGCCCCAATCCCCGCCGTGATCACAATGCCGCGACCTTGGGCGGGGGAAAAGACACCAGAGGCGAGGGGTAACTGGGGTTTATTAATCCGGTCAATCTCGATGTCTTCGAGTTGGTTTAAGCCGACGATGTAAATATTCCCCCCCAGACAGGCCACCCAGGCGATCGCCATCGTTAACGGCGATACCGCTGCCGTCGGGGCTTGAGCCAGGGCGATCGCGGCTAGGGCCACCACACTTAAACTCGTGCCAATAATCGTATGGGGGCGGGAAAATTGCCACAGGGCTTTCGCGGTTTGCGGGAGGGGCGATCGCGACCACTGCTCAAAAAACTGGGGTGTCATACCGTTACATCAACTCACGTCTGCATTGTTCATCGTAACGAGACGCGCCGCCGGACATCGCAGGATGGCGCAAATCCCTAGGAGTTGTGCCGCTGATTTCCTTTAAACCGTAGATATTCCGCCCCGCAGGCCACCGCTCCCGATGCCAAAATCAGCAGCACACTGAGGGCATTAATATCGGGTTTAACCCCGGTGCGAATCCGACTAAAAATCTCCATCGGCAGGGTCGTTGCTCCTGTTCCCGCTGTGAAGCTCGCGATCAAGAAATCATCCATGCTGAGGATAAACGAGAGCAGGCAACCCGCGAGAATAGCGGGGGCGAGTTCCGGTAACAGCACTTTAAAAAAGGCTTCCAGCGGGGTTGCACCCAGGTCTAACGCGGCTTCTTCGAGGTGGGGGTCAAGGGTCGTTAAACGGGAGGAGACGACGATCGCCACGTAGGACAGGCAAAACACCACATGGGCCGCCACAATCGTCCAGAGGCTGAGTTGAATCCCCAACACCGCCAGAAAAATGAGGGTAGAGACAGCGATCGCAATATCCGGCACAATCAGCGGCAAATAGGCCACCCCCCGATAGAGCGACTTGCCCCAAAAGCGATACTTCGCCAAGCCCAGCGCCATCAGCGTCCCGAAAATGGCCGCGATCGCCACAGATGCGATCGCCACCGTCAGACTATTCTCCAACGCCCGGACAATCCGCCCATCCTGAAACAGCTTCCGATACCAGCGCCAAGAAAACCCCGTCCAACCCGCACTATAGGCCGACTCATTGACGCTATAGACCGCCAAAACTGCGATCGGCAAATACATATAAAAAAACATCAACGCCGCAAACAGACCTTGCCACGACACCCGCCAAGGACGCGAATCAGAACGGCTCATAGTCCCTTGATCACTTCCCCTTCGTTTGGAAATAGACTTCCATCACCTTCGCCACCATGGGCCCAGCCACTTTACCGCCCCCACCGCCGGAATGCTCCGCAAAGGCCACCACCACAATTTCCGGATTCTCATAGGGTGCAAACCCACCAAACCAAGCATGGGACTCACCCGGCGGCGCTTCCGCCGTACCACTTTTCCCCGCAGCAGAGGGAACCGTCGGAATATTCAAGGCATTCCCCGTCCCCGCTGTCACCACCGCCCGCAAACCTTCGCGCAGCACTTGCAGCGTCGTCGGCTTCAACTCCATAGACGTAGTCGGCTTCGGCGGCTGATCCGGATCTTGGAACAAATGCGGCGTGACCCGATAGCCCCCATTCGCCGGTACCGCAAACATCACCGCCACTTGCAGCGGTGTCGCCTGGGTGAACCCTTGACCAATAGACATATTCACCGTATCCCCGGCCGTCCATTCCCAATCAAACTGTTCCCGCTTCCAGGCATCATCGGCAATCAGCCCCGCCGTTTCCGATTTCAATTCAATCCCCGTCGGTTTACCAAACCCATAACGACGCGCCCAATCAATTAACACCGGCCCGCCCACACCACGACCAATCTGACCATGGAACGTATTACTACTCCAGGCCATCGCCCGCACATAGCCCATGGGGCCAAATCCAGCCCGGTTCCATTCCCCGAACGCCGTTCCCCCGACCCGGAGATAGGCAAACGTTGGCAACACCGTATCCGGCGGATATTTCCCCGACTCCATCCCCGCCGTAGCCGTCACCACCTTAAACGTCGAAGCCGGTGGGAAACCGCGCAACGTCCGATTCACAAAGGGATTCCCCTCGCCTTGGAGTTCGGCCCATTGTTCTTCTGTGATCCGCCCGGAGAAAATATTAGGGTCAAAGGTCGGATAGCTAGCCATGGCAAGCACAGCACCATCTTTCGGGTTGATAGCAACGATCGCACCCTTGCGCTTACCCAGCGCCGCCTCCGCCGCCCTTTGCAAATCAAGGTCAAGGGTGAGTTGAACATCACGGCCTGCTTTCGCCGGTTTTTGTCCCAAAATTTGAACGGCCTGCCCCGATCCATCTACTTCCACCTGTTGGCCGCCCCATTCCCCCCGTAGTTCATCTTCGAGGGCTTCTTCAACGCCCATTTGCCCCACAATATCCCCTAACCGATAGCCACGGGGCGCTCGTTCCTTCAGTTCTTCGGCATTGAGTTCGCCAGTATAGCCCAGGACGTGGGAGGCTAACTTTTGATTGGGATAGTCCCGCACATGCTCAATATCCACATCAACCCCTTGCAGATCACCGCTGTATTCTTGAATCGCTGTGATTTGCTCAGGGGTCAGGTCTCGACCGACCCGAATTCGGGTGGGAGAGTTGTAGCCCGCCGCTTCAACGGGATCACGAATTTCAGCTTCCGGGAGGTTTAAGATTTGGGACAACCGCTGCACCGTGAGATCCCAGGTTTCGTATTTTTGGGCCAGCGGCCAGATGTAGGCCGAATGGGTAAGGCGACTACTGGCTAAAATTCGGCCTTTGCGATCAAAAATTGTGCCGCGCACGGGTTGACGGGGCACAACGCGAATGCGGTTATTTTCGGCGAGTTCTTTGTTGCGTTCGCCTTCTACCAGTTGGAGGTATGCCAGTCGCGAACCAATACCGCCGAGCAACGTCAGGCTGATCAGGAGCATGATGAAAACCGATTGGTAGCTCAGACCGACGGTTCTGGGGGTCTGTTTTCGTCCAACTTTAGACGTGGGTTGTAGCGCAGTGGGATGAATGGCTCGCATTATTTAGATTAACCGTTCAAGGGATGGATAGCGGAGAACCAATACTAAAGAGGTATTGGAAATTCGTCGCCTAGAATGACACCCCGCAGATTGACCTGCCTGTGGTATAGGTTTGGGCCTAAACTGGCTTAGCTTTCGCATGATCTCGCCATGAATTGAACCTATATTAACCTCTGATTGAGTAATTTGTAGCATGGCTTGGGGTGAGATTAGTCAGAGGATGACGGCAATCGGCCGATTGCCAGGACAGGGGAGGGGGACTCATTCTGTCGGAGGTTTGATCACTCTACGATCGCTATTACGATCACTATATTTTGCCATCAGCATAAATTTGGCTCGTGATGACAATGTACGGCATCCATTGGGGATAACTCTGCGCTAGGGCGTTAATCGTTCCTAGGGTTGGGGTTTCCCGCTGTTCTTGCCCAAGGCTCAGGGTTACCGAGGGAGACCGCTCACGGGTCTCGATGGGGCCAAGGTTCAGCGGGTTAGTATCCAGTGCCACGGTTTACCCTTCAGCTTCGGTGGATGCGAGGGGTTGTTCGGGGGGGAGGGTGGGCGCATCGTCGCTTTTGTCTTTGGACAGAAGGTTAATGATGGATGCTTTTTCTAGGAGTCCGAGGACGCTATTTTGCTCATCAACGACGACAAAGGTGGTGTTAGGTTGTTTTTCCAGTTGTTTAACGACGGTTAGGAGGGATTGCTGGGCAGGAATGGTGAGGGGTAAGGTTTCGGTGTTGAGGAGGGTGTACAGGGATGTTTCCGTCCATTGGGAGGTGGGGATGGTTTTGAGGCTTTCGGGGTTAAGGGTTCCGAGTAGTTTGCCGTCGGCATTGGTCAGGATGAATTGTGAGTGTTGGGGTTGACCGATGATGTAGTTGTTGACGAATTCCCGAACGTTCATGCTCACTGGGGCGACGGGGCTGTGGGGGGCGATCGCATCCTGAGCCGTGAGGTGGTCTAACTTATCCTGTACCTGGGCCGATTGGGCGGACATCCCGGCGTTTTGCAGTAAGAATAAGCCGATGAAGGTCGTCCACAAGCTCCCGATCGGGCTAATGCCGAGGACGGCGAGAATCCCGATCACCACGGCTAACCAACCAAACACTTGACCCACACGACTGGCATAGAGCAGGCCTTTGTTGGGGTTGCCGGTGATTTTCCAAATGATCGCCCGGAGGATATTCCCCCCGTCCAAGGGCAAGCCAGGGATGAGGTTAAACAGGGCTAGGACTAGATTAATGGGGGCGAGGAACGACAGGACAGCCAGCACCGGCAGGGGAAGGCCAATGTTCGCGCTACCAATGCCGGCAAAGAGAATAAACAGGGCAATACTGACTAGGGGGCCAGCGATCGCGATCGCCAAGGATTGCCAAGGCTTTTCCGCATCTTTTTCGAGGAGAGCTAACCCACCAAAAATAAAGAGGGTAATCGACTTCACCGTAATCCCTTGGGACATGGCCACCAGACTATGACCCAGTTCGTGGGCCAAGACGGAGGCAAACAGGAGCAGCACCGTCACCAGCCCCAAGAGCAGCGAGGCAAAGCCATTAAATTGCGGCAGAGAAAGGGCAAACTCTTGCCCAAACCAAAAGGTTCCCAAGGCTAAAATCAAAAACCAAGAGGGGTTAATAAAAAAGGGAATGCCAAATAACTGACCAACGCGAATATTGCCGTTCATGAATGTTCCTCGTATCCTCGGACAACTGCTACAAGAATTGCAGCGCCCCCCTATTGTATCGAGGGCCGGTCAGGGGGAATTGACCCCAAAGGTGAGGTTTTCCGACTTGTTTACCCAAAAATGGAAAATCTTCCGGTGTTGAACCGGGTGGAACGGAACCAACATCCGGAAGATTGATGCCTACGTTTTGAGGGGCGAAAATTCCCTAGCGGGTCTTTTCAGCCCAAACGCGAGTCGGCAGGCCCCAGATGTAAATAAACCCTTCGGCAGCCTTGTGATCGAATTGATCATCGGCGGTGTAGGTGGCTAGATCCGGCGAGTAGATCGAGAGGTCGGAACGACGACCCACAATGCTGGCACTGCCCTTGAACAGCTTGACCCGCACCACCCCAGACACTCGCTCCTGGGTTTGTTTGACAAAGGCATCAAGGGCTGTTTTTAAGGGGCTGTACCACAGACCTTGATAGACCAAGTTGGTGTAGGTCTGTTCGATGGTTTGCTTGTATTGGGTGACATCTGCCGTCAGGGTCAGGCTTTCGAGGTCGCGGTGAGCTTGGATCAACACCAACAGGGCGGGTGCTTCATAGATTTCCCGTGATTTGATCCCGACGACTCGGTTTTCGACCATGTCAATCCGGCCGATGCCGTGGCCCCCGACGCGATCATTCAGTTCGGTGATCAGTGCGATCGGGCCGAGGGCGCGACCGTCGAGACTAACGGGAATGCCTTGCTCAAAGCCAATTTCTACATAGTCCGGCTCGTTGGGGGTATCTGCGATCGCTTGGGTCATCGCAAAAATTTCTTCCGGGGGTTCCACCATCGGATCTTCGAGGGGGCCCGCTTCGATGCTGCGCCCGAGGAGGTTGCGATCGATGCTGAAGGGCGAGGATTTTTTCACCGGGGAGGGAATACCGAACTTTTCCCCGTAGGCGATCGTTTCTTCCCGGCTCATGCCCCATTCCCGGGCCGGAGCGAGCACCTTCAAGGACGGATTCAGCGCCGCAATCCCCACATCAAACCGGACTTGATCATTGCCTTTCCCAGTACAGCCGTGGGCCACCGCATCCGCGCCATATTTTTCCGCCGCTTCCACCAGCATTTTGGCGATCATGGGCCGAGCTAAGGCCGTGGAGAGCGGGTAGCGACTTTCATAGAGAGCATTAGCTTGAATTGACGGAAAGGCGTAGTCCGTCACAAATCGTTCTTTGCCATCAATGACGAGCGACTCCGACGCACCAGAGTCCAACGCCTTTTTTTGAATGGGGCCAAGTTCATCGCCTTGACCGAGATCAGCAGCGAGGGTGATCACCTCTTTTACGCCCCATTCTTCTTTCAGATATGGAATACAAACAGAGGTATCTACACCTCCAGAGTAGGCAAGGATAACTTTATCTGCGCGACCCATGATTTTTCCCCCACGAGGATTTTGACCGAGGAGTCATTTTACGCAAGGCATCCGGGAAAGTCAAAGTGATGTCAAGATTCTCTCACTCTTGGACTGGAGTGGGGGGTGGTTTGATCACCGTGGGAATGGCGGCGAGGATGGCTGAGGCGATCGCCTCTGGCGAATCCTCCGGTTGGGGTTGAATATGCAGATCCGCTTGGGCGTAGCGATCGCACCGCGCCGCGTGCAACGTTGTCAACTGCGACAGCCGATCCTGCCCCCCCAACAGCGGACGACTCGTATCCTGGCTCTGCTCTAAACGGGCTGCAATCACCTCTAGCGGCGGATCAAGCCAGATCACCAACCCCTCCCGCAGATAGCCCCAGTTTTTCGAGGCCAGCACCGCCCCCCCACCCGTCGCAATCACACTTTGGTTATAGGCACAGACCTGCTCCAAAACCTGGGTTTCCAGCCTGCGGAAATACCCTTCCCCCGCCGTCGCAAACAGGTCAGAAATCGTCTGATTCGTCACCTGCTCAATCAAAACATCCGTATCGAAAAAACGGTAATTAATCTGACGAGACAACAGTCGGCCCACCGTGCTTTTGCCGCTTCCCATCATGCCAACGAGAAAGAGACTGAGTCGTTTTAACATTAAGTTCTGCGTCATTTTATGAATGCAATTGAGGACAAAAGGAGGCTGAATTAAAAGATGTATCGGCATTGATACAAACCCCACAGGGAATAGCTAAATCCGTTAGGGTGAGGAAGAGAGTTAGAGAATCTAAAGAAAAGATTAAAGAATGTAACCATTCTGACCGCTAGCTCCGGAATGCCTATGGCATAATACCCCTATTGCACTCAAATGGTAGGTCCATATGACTCCTGCAATGCTTCGACAGCTCTGGTCTTTGGTTGAAAATGCTCAATCCACGACCATCCTAAATCAGGACGATTCGAGTCTTGTTCAATGGCTTTTAGCCCGCCTCAGTGAACAATGTTCCCTAGCCGCTGAAGACGTTGAACTCGTGAGCCATTATATTCGGTCTCGCACCCCACTCATTCGAGAAATTGCAGCAGCCCAGGGCTAATATCCCAACTGTGAGGTGAAGCCCAAGGCGATCGCCAAGATCGTAAAAATTCCCTGCCCTCCGCCCAGTCCCATTCAGCCCGAAAAACCGATTGACAGGATCTAGATTGTCGAAATCTCGCCCACATCTGACACCGTATATCCCACCCCACAAGCATTCTCCCCATCATCCCAAGGGATGTGCTGATCGCAGCGATCAGCACATCCCCCAGGAGTCTGGATGACCCAAAATACGCCTCATCCCGAGGACTGAAATTTTCCAGCAGGATTCAGTATCTCGTCACTTTTGATACCGAATTTCTGGAAATGCAGCCCCTAACCTCACATCTGGGGTGACAAACTTAATTTTTATTTTGTAAAAAAAGACACACCAACATTACAGATAATCACGAAGTGTATATACTTGTTTAGTGTAAATTCTTAGCCTTCGTGGTGTGATTGTCATGCGTAAATGGAATTCGTTATTTTTGTCTTTGCTTTTAATGGGATCTTTGGCCGCCTGTGCCACACCGCCTGAGCCCGCAGCAGACGGTGAAGAGGGTGGCGCAGAAGGTACCGAGTCCGTGGCTAGTTCGAGTCGATTGGACACGGTTAAAGAGCGCGGCACCTTGATCTGCGGCGTTGATGGTGGGATTCCGGGGTTTAGCTTTGTGGATGAAGCCGGTGACTACTCAGGGCTAGACGTAGATATCTGTAAAGCTGTGGCTGCTGCGGTGCTGGGTGATCCCGAAGCCGTTGAATATCGTCGTTTGGATTCCACGGAACGTTTTACCGCTCTGGCGGGGGGTGAAGTGGATATGCTGTCCCGGAATACGACCTGGACGATTAGCCGTGATACCTCTGTAGGTCTGGAATTCGCTCCGACGACCTTCTACGACGGTCAAGGCATGATGGTGCGGGCTGACAGTGGGATCGAAAGCCTCGAAGACTTTGACGGCCGCTCCGTCTGTGTGGAAGCGGGGACGACGACTGAACTGAACCTCACGGACAAGATGCGGAAAGCGGGGGTTGACCCGGAAGTGAAAACCTTCCAACAAGCTGATCCGGCCTATGCTGCCTATGATGATGAGCTTTGTGATGGGTTTACGTCGGACAAGTCCCAGTTGATCGCCCGTCGAACCACGCTTTCTAACCCGGAAGATCATGTGTTGCTTGATGTCACGATGTCGAAAGAACCCCTTGGCCCTGTGACGATTAATAATGATTCGACTTGGTTTGATGTGGTGAAGTGGGTGACCTTCGGCTTGATTGAAGCGGAAGAATTCGGGATCACCTCTGAGAACGTCGAAGAAATGGCGAACAGTGAAGACCCCAACATCAGCCGCTTCTTGGGGGGTGAAGGGGATCTTGGTGAAGGCATTGGTTTAGACAATGACTTCATGGTGAATGTGATTTCGGCGGTGGGGAACTACGGTGAAGTCTATGAGCGGAACTTGGGTTCTGAGTCTCAATTTAATTTGGAACGGGGCTTGAATACTCTCTGGACGGAAGGGGGCTTACTCTATGCTCCTCCCTTCCGGTAGGGTGTGATGTCTATCTAAATGAGGAGGGGGGCGAGTCTGCCCGGCTTCCTTGATTGTTGTTACTTCGGTTTTGCATCATGACCCAATCTCCAGAGCATCAGGTTCCCCTTTGGCGCGATGACCGTTTCTGGAAAATCGCCCTGCAAGTTTTAGCGGTGGTGGTGGTGGTGGCGATCGCCTCACTGCTGATCTACAACCTCAATATCAACATGCAGCGGGCGGGCTTAGAATTCGGTTTCGAGTTCCTCGATAACCAAGCCTCCTTTGATATTCTCGATAGTGTCGCCCCTTACAACGTTCCGGAAGAAACCTATAGCAGCATTTTCCCCTACAGTCCGACGGATAGTTATGGGCGCGTGCTGCAAGCGGGCTTGGTCAATTCCCTGATCATGATGGTCTGTGGGATTGTGTTCACCACCATTGTGGGGATTATCGTCGGCGTTCTTCAGTTTTCCAACAATTGGCTGCTCCAAAAAGGCAGTCAGCTTTATATCGAAATCATTCGCAATACCCCGTTGCTGCTGCAACTCTTTTTCTGGTATTCGGCAGTCTTTTCTCAACTCCCCCGACCGGGTGATCGCCTGGAGTTGGTGGGTGCGCTCTATGCTAGTAAACGCGGGATTTTCATGCCCTGGCCTGCTACGTCACCGCTGATGTGGGTGAGTTTGGCTGCGTTGATTGTGGGGACGATTGGCCTGATTGTGCTGTGGAAATGGCGCGTTTACTTGATGGTGGAGCAGGGTCGTCCCGGCAAAGCTCAACTCTATGGTCTGATTGGGGTGGCGATCGCAATGATCGTCATTTTTTGTGTTGGCCTCGGTTGGGCGTTCCCCCAAGAACTCACCCTCGATCCGAGTCAATTTGAAGCGCGGGATCTCGAAAACTTCACCGCATGTGTGGCCGAAACCTACCAAGTCTCATCCTTGGCCCCTCCCCTCGGTGACGAAGCGATCGCCACCTATCCCAAATGCCTCCAAACCGGGAATTTTGAATATGGGTTGCGGTTATCCCTGGAATTTTCGGCGCTGCTGGTGGGCTTAGTGCTCTATACCGCTGCGTTTATCGCGGAGATTGTCCGCGCCGGGATTCAATCGGTGGTGAAAGGACAGTGGGAAGCGTCGAGTGCTCTGGGCATTCATCCCAACCTCACAATGCGTCTGGTGGTCTTTCCCCAAGCCTTGCGGGTGATCATTCCCCCGTTGAATAGCCAGTATCAAAACTTGGCGAAAAACTCCAGCTTAGGGGCGGCGATCGCCTACGCCGAACTCTACAACGTCGCCAACACCACCTACAACCAATCCGGACGACCCATTGACGTAATGCTGATCATTTCGGTCACCTATCTTGCGATCAACATGGTCATCTCCTTATCCATGAACGCCTTTAACCGTGCGGTTCAAATCAAGGAACGATAAACCTCGGATGGGTTCTTTGTGAACCCCCATCCCTCGTTCTTCTTTGTCGTCTATCCAACGGATTTAAACCCCAATATGACTGCCCATACTCCCACTAGTCCCGCTCTCCCCCCACCCGACGTACGCCCCACACCCGCCAATTGGGTGAAGCAAAATCTCCTCACCCCGTGGTACAACGCGGCGATCACCGTTATCGTCGGCGGCGGCTTTCTCTGGTTAGCCTATGGATTTCTCCTGTGGGTCTTTACCCAGGCACAATGGCAAGTGATTCCGGCCAACCTAGCGATTTTTACCGCTGGCCGCTATCCCGATGAAAGCTACTGGCGGCTCTGGGTTGCGGTGGGCATTATCGTCACCCTCGCTGGGATTTCCTGGGGGGTTGTGGCGCGGAATGTGACGCTGTTTAGCCGCAATGTGTTGATTGGTTTAGGGGTGGCAGCGGTGATCTGCTTTATCCTCCCGATTCCGGTAGTGCCGTGGCGATCGCTCGTCGTCTTCATGCTCGTTCTCCTCGCCGCCACCGCCTGGATCGGACAGCAACTCGGCAAAAAAGTCCCCAAACTCGGACAATACACCACCTTTGCCTGGCTCGGTTCATTTTTTGTCTATCTCTGGCTGATCAGTGGCAATCTCGGCCTCGAACCCGTCAAAACCAATGAATGGGGCGGTGTTGTGCTGACGGTCTTCATGGCGGTGGTTAGCATTGCCATCTGTTTTCCCTTTGGGGTGACCTTGGCCCTGGGGCGACAAAGTGACCTGCCTGTGGTGCGGTTATTTTCGGTACTCTATATCGAGATCGTGCGGGGGATTCCGCTCATTGCCATCCTCTTCATGGGTCAGGTGATTATCCCGCTCTTTTTACCCGAAGGGATGCGACCCGACCGGGTGTTACGGGCGATCGTCGGGTTGACGCTCTTTAGTTCGGCCTATCTAGCAGAGAACGTGCGCGGCGGTTTGCAATCCATTCCCAAGGGTCAAGAGGAAGCCGCCAAAGCTCTAGGTCTCAATTCCCCCCTGACGGTTTCATTAATTGTGCTACCCCAAGCCGTCAAGGCGGTGATCCCGGCGGTGGTCGGTCAATTTATTAGCCTATTCCAAGACACCACCCTCCTCTCGATTGTGGGCTTAGAAGAACTCTTGGGGATGAGTCGCTCGATTTTGGCGAACCCTAGTTTTATTGGTCGCTATTCCGAGGTGTATTTATTCGTGGGGCTGTTGTATTGGATTTTCTGCTACGCGATGTCCTTGGGCAGTCGGTATGTGGAGAAAAAGCTCAATACGGGGCATTAAGGATTTAGGGGGTGACTGGGGGAAATTTCCGGAGCGATCGCACCCTAAACCCTGAGCCGCCAATGGTAGGATGAAACGATAGCCATTTTTAATCGACAAGAAGCACAACATACGGAGAGCAGCATGGTTGAATATCTTTTATTGGGGATTGTCATCGGTCTAGTGCCCGTGACCCTGGCCGGTCTATTTGTGGCCGCATACACGCAATACAAGCGCGACGATCAAGCGATCAGCTAAGGCTGCATCATTTCAGGTCGCTGCGGGGTGAAGGATAGCAAAGTCCTTCACCCCTTTGTTTTGGCGAATTAACTCCTCACCTGATTTGCATGGCAATTTTCAATACTTTTGTATTCAAAAAATCTCATAGGCTGCAACAGTTCGATATTCTCCACAAGAACAAAACTCAGTCAACGGGCACAATTAAACTAATCTTTAGATTGGCTTTCCCATCCTGTGAATTATATTGAGTCAATACTCTCAATAGTTACGTTCATTTCTGTACTATGAATGACTCTAGCAATCTTCAACCGTCTGGCGTTCCTGAATCGTCTTTGCCCCCGCTCAACAATGCCCAGGATCTGATCAATGCGTTTTATGGTCTGAGTAATGCTGGGGATCAGGTGGAGTTGTTTTTTGCGGTGGCGGAATCGCGTCCGGGTAATGCGTTCCCGTGGTTTGTGACGATTCTCAAAAATCGAGCAGAGCCACCGTTACGGGCTTTGGCATTGCAGGGGTTGGGGCATATTACCGATGAGCCAACACGGGCGGATATTACGTCGGGGCAGTCGGATTACAGTATTGCGCTGTTGCATTTGTTGGCGGAAGAGATTCGGGGGAGTAAGGCGCAGAGTAATGATTTGACGCGCTGGGCAGCGGCTTGGGCGATCGAGCAGTTACGGTTTTCGCGGGATTTGTTGGCTCATGTGGAGGGGGGCGCGTTAACAGAACCACCGGAGCGGATTCGGCGGGAGATTGTTGATCGCAAGTTAGATGAAATGGAGCGGGTGGATCGGCTCAATAGTCGAGGAAATTTCACGGCAGATTATGAGCGACATTTGGAGTTTTGGTTGTATGCCGGAGATGCAACGGTCGAGTTTTTGAACGACAAGAGCACGAATCGGCGTTTTCTGGAGGTTGCAGGCGATATCATCAATCTGCTATTTGTCCGGGGTATTTTGTTAGGAGTTGAATCGCCTAACCGAGATATCCAGAAGATTGCACTGGAGTTTGCCAAGCAACGGTTTACAACCAGCGAGGCGATCGAGCAACGGTTATATGAGTCTCTAAAAGGGTTTTTAACTGAGGCTTATAACGATGAAATTGAGTTGCGACGCATGGCAGCACAAGTTGTTATACAAGCAGGTGATTGGCTTGATCGCAGTCATTGGGCAAAGGCAGCAATTATTTGTGAACAGTGGGATCAGGTACGACAAGTTGGAGAAGTTGCTGTTCCAACATTGGAACAGGTCATATGGAAAGTTTTGAGGCTTTCTGATAATAGATATGCTCAAAAGAGCAACCTAGATTATCAGGATATTGCGATTGCACTGCTTTCTGACATTTCATTTAAATCTTTGGAAGACAAGGTTTTCAATCTTGTCAAGATATTATTGCATCCTGATGAGCGTTCTCGTGAAACTGTTGCGAGAACCTTAGAAATCTATGAAGACAAAGTTGAAGATTTGGAATCAGGAGCATTTTCTATTGTTGAAATCATACTATTCAAATTATCCAATTTTAACGAATCAGAGTTCAATAACTTCACCATACAGCAACTGTCTGACTTAGTTGCGCGTTTAAATAAGCAGATAGGAAATTTTGACCATATAGTAGGCACTGCCACTTTCGCATCACAGAAATTAGGCAAAAAATTTGAATTGAGTAGTTCTGAGATTAAAGCTCATTTGAATAAAATAGGAAATAATCAATTATCTAATAATGAAGAGAACATTGAAAAAATTAAATCTTTATCTGCAAAGATCAGTGATCTTCAACAAAGAATATACAATAATCAAACTCTGCTTAGAAAATCACTAGATCTTATCAAAGGTCGTTCAAGATTCAGTGTTTTCGTTGATTCGAGATTTGTAATTGAAGTGACCAGCTTTGCTATTGAACAACTTTCATCATCAACATATAACGAGTGCATGCAAGAATCCACTAAGTTAAATGACTTAAAGTTTAGTGTCATCCAACATATGGAAGGAATTTTTGAAAAGCAAAGAAAACAGAAAAATTCAAGTGATTCAAGTGGATGTTTAGGATGCTTAGGAGTCATAGCATTATTGATTTTCCTATCTAATCTTATTGGGGTTTTAGGGACTGAATTGGGACTATTTACATTTGCAGCAATAGTTATTTTAATATATTACATCTACCAGTACGTAAATGACTTATCAAGCTTCAAGAAAATCGTTAATGACTTGAAACAGCAATGGTCATAGATCATGAGTTACAGAAGTAGGACGGGCAGTGCCTACCACGAAAGAATAAATCTTCTATAGCTGGATCAATCAACTTTATTATCGTAGGATGAACGAAAGAATTACGCTCGATAGCGTCATTGAATTAACCAAAATTCATGCCCAACATAGAAAGAATCTAACTCCATTTTCTTGCTGAAGTGGATAGAGGGATTACCAAATGAATGATATCCAACTACCGCTCACCTTAATTGATGCCCTGCGCGACCTGATTACCCAAGCTCGTCAACAGGCCACCCGCAGCGTCAACACCATCCAAGTCCAAACCTATTGGCAGATTGGTCGGCATATCGTCGAATTTGAACAAGGTGGAGAAGCACGAGCAACCTACGGAAAACACCTGATCACCCAACTATCCAAAGTCCTCACCGCCGAATTTGGTAAAGGCTTCGATGCTTCCAACCTGCGCTATATGCGCCTGTTTTATCAGAATTTTCCAAACTGTGACGCACTGCGTCACGAATTGAGTTGGACTCACTACCGCCTGCTTCTGCGCGTCGAAACTTCAGAAGTCCGCCTGTGGTATATGCAAGAAGCCGCAGCCCAGAACTGGAGTACCCGCGTTTTAGAGCGGCAGATTAGCACCCTTTACTATGAACGCTTGCTGGCTAACCCCGACCCAGAGCAATCCCCCACCGAACCTCAGCCAAACTCATCAGCCCCCCGTAACTTTGTCCGCGATCCAGTGATTCTGGAATTTCTGGGACTCCCCGATACCGGCAGACTTCTCGAAGCAGACCTAGAACAGGCACTGATGGATAAACTGCAACAGTTCCTGCTAGAACTAGGCAAAGGTTTCGCTTTTGTTGCCCGTCAACAGCGCATCAGCACCGAAACCCAAGACTTCTACATTGACCTGGTGTTTTACAACTACCTGCTCAAATGCTTTGTGCTGATTGACCTCAAAACCGGACACCTGAGCCACCAAGATATTGGTCAAATGGATATGTACGTGCGGATGTATGATGATCTCCGTCGGGGCGAAGACGACAACCCCACGGTGGGGATTCTGCTCTGTGGCAGCAAAGATAAATCAGTGGTGCGCTACTCTGTATTACATGAAAGTCAGCAACTCTTCGCCAGCAAATACCGTTTAGTCCTGCCCAGTGAAGAGGAACTACGCCAGGAAATCGAACGGGAACGCGCCGAAATTGACGAATACCAGTCTCTAAAACGTCAGCAGTAGATGCCAACCGGGCAGACCCTCCAGAACTCATGAACCGTAAATCTTGGAAGCTCGAACAAACCCAAACTGCAAGCACGGGGCCAACCGTCAAGCTCACCGACCTGCTGACTGTGTTTTTGCAGACAGAGGTGGCGCTCTCCCTGCGCTACAGCAACCGTCCGAACCAAACCACCCTGCACCTCAACAGCCATGAGGAAGCGATCGCGCCCCTCGCAACCCTCCTGACTCACTCGCCTCTTCTCCATACCTATCAACTCACCGAAATCCCTCACCCAGATTTGCACTGGGTCAACGCGATCGGTCAACTCACCAAACCTGAAAGTTTTATCGAACCGCAAAACTATTACATTCCCCACCCGTTCCAAGCCCAGCGCACCCCGAATCTTGCCCCCCTGCTTGACCTGCTCTCCCGTCTTAACGGTCAATGTTGCCTAGAAATTACCATTCAGCGAGAGACCCAAGATTCGTCCCCTTGGCGTAATGCGATCGCCCAAATCCTTACCCAGCTTGAAGCAGTTCGGAAGCAAAGCAACGACTACAGCGATCCGTTACTGAAACAAACCCTCGATACCTACCGTTATTACCAACAACATTACGCCCACACACCGCTGCTGCGCTTCCAGTTCAAAGCCCTTGCTGAACATCATAGTGAGGCTAATTTGGTGCTCAGTGAGTTAGCCAGAAGTGCCATTGTGAATCAATCTCCACCTTGCCAGCCTCTTTTGATTGATCGAAGTCATGCCCTGTTTTCGAGTTGCTTAGGGGCTAGTCAGCATCTTGCATTGTGTGATGCGATCGCATCTGAGGGATGGCAGCGATCGTTTACCCAATTGGCAATTAAAGAGGCGATTCAACCTCCCCGTCGAGGCTTAGACATCTTTGATGATGGTTCTTTGAGCTTTGGAAGCTTAACAACCCCTAAGCCTGCCCCCAAACCAATGCCCAGGTTAGGTACAGCCAGCGGTGGCAGCTTGGTTAGAACCGGGGAATCAGCCCTTGCGCCATTAACAAATGCCAGTAATACACCCCGAATGCGCGATCTTCAGCCCCTGCGCGATCTGGCCACCGCCGAAGAACTGAATCCATTCTGCTCGATAGTTGCCCCCGTACCATCTGCGGCTTCACTACCAGAGTGTTTCACCTTGACCGACCTCATTGCCCAACAGGGTCACTTAATCACAGCCGATCAGTATATTGTTGGACTCACACCCCAAGGTCGGCTCGTAACTTCATCCTGGTCAGACATTCCCCATCGCATCGTAGCCGGTATCACCGGAACCGGAAAAACCAACTTTCTCAAGTCGGTCATTTACCAATTCCTCCATGCCAATCCTCAGCGCCAACTTCATGTTGCAGACTTTCAAGCCGGGATGCATTATCAACTCATTGCTGACTTTCAACCCAGCTTGAATCTGGTAACGGAATTAGAAGCATTTGCCGAACTGCTAGGGACACTTTGGGTAGAACATGAAAACCGTCGGAATTTAATGCGAGAAAATCGGGTAACGAGCCTCGATCGCCTCAACGCAAAACTCCCTGAACCCAAACAGCGTATTTTACTGATCATCGATGAAGCGTTTTTTATCCTCAATGCCGATCGTAAAACCAAAGCTGAAATTGACAAGCATTTAACCGCTCTAGCAGCCCAAAGCCGAGTGAGTGGTATTCACATTATCTATTGCAGCCAACGACCCACATCTGATGTTATTCCTCGCCAAATCTCCGATAATATGGATGAGCGAGTTATTTTTCCTGTCCAATCTGGAGCTAGTGTGATGTTGCTAGACGATGAAGCGGCCGCCAGTCTACCCCGAAAACCAAAAGGTCGCGCTATTTATCGAGGTCTTAACCCAAATCTTCAGTTGGTAGCGACTCCCTATGTCTCTGATGAAATCTGGGAAAATTGAAATTTTCTTGCTTACTATTAATTGCGGAGGTTAATGATGTCTCTTAGTGATCAAGTCGCTGAATTTCAAGCCACGATGGATCGGATTACAGATATGGTAGAGGAATCCCGTGCCTTAGCTGGCCAAATTCCTGAACTTTCCATTTCTGAATCTCCTGCTAAGGTCAGAATTATTTTTGAAATGTGTGAAGATAGTGTCAGTGAACTTAAAAAAGCGATTAATCAAGCTGAAGGTATTCAACAGACTTTAGGACGGTTTTAGCCATGAGTACTTCCAGTATTAAAGCTCATTGTGATGAACTTGATCAAACCTTTCGCCAGCTTGTTGAACATATTGAGGAAGTAGAGAAACTGACTCACCAACTAACAGACCAAACCTTAGAAGGTGCGGATCGTTCTCTAGATGTCATCATTGAAGAATGTCAACAAAGTATTCGCCAAGTTGAGCATAATTTAGCTCTCCTGGAAAGCCTCTGGCGAACTTTAGGTCGTACTGATCAGCTTGCCAATCCCGGTTTATTGAAACGGCTTGCTAAACAATTTTCAAATACAGTAACAATTGCAGGTATTGCTGTTTCAATTGTTAGTAATTTAGCAGGATCTACAAATGCGAACTATAACAGAAATGACCACTTATCTGATAGCCATTCAATGATTAGTGAAAATAATGTTAAAAAGCGAGAGGATCAGTTAGACCAAGACACAATTGCTCGGAATCAATCCACTAGCTCTCAATAAAATATTATGTTCGGATTGTAGACCTGAGCTTGGAATGCAGTTCAATCAAGAGTTTCAAGAGCGATAAAACACGATCGCACTGTTGCCGTAGGTTTTGGAGCGATCGCACGTCAGCCCCGCGATCTCCGTCGGTTGCCATTGGCGCGGGCTATATTCCACCGCCATTTCACCGCCTGGGGCGAGGAGGTGATGGGCGGCGATCGCGCTTAACACCGGTTGATAGAGTTCACCGGCATAGGGCGGGTCAAAATAAATACAGTCAAACTGACGGCCGGCGAGCTTGGCCAGCATCACCACCACATCACCGCGCAAAATTTTAATCTGCTGCTCCGGTTGAGCCAGGGTTTGCCAATTGTCACGAATCACGCTGTAGGCCCTGCCCCATTTTTCAATCCCTGTCACCGTAGCCGCGCCCCGACACAGGGCCTCCGCCCCCATTGCCCCCGACCCGGCGCAGAGGTCAAGCCAATCACAGCCGGAGATGCGATCGCGCCACATTTGAAAAATGGCTTCTCGAACTCGGCTTGGTGTGGGGCGCACCGTTTGGCCGGGGAGGGTTTTAATCCGGCGATTACCATAGATGCGCATCGGTTTGCCTCACTCCATCCCTAACTCCAGTGAACCAATTGCCGCTCACGGAGCACCCGCTGACAGACCAACTCTGTTTGTTTCGCCAAGCGCCGCCAATGAAACTTATGGTTGAGATCTTCATAGGCATTTTTAGCCAACATTGCGCCATAGTCCGGATGTTTCAGCACATCTAAAATCCCCCAGGCGAGGGAATCGGGGTTATTGGTTTGGGTGACAACCCCCGTCTTGCCATGCTCCACCACCTCCGGCAGGCCGCAGGTATCCGACACCACCACCGGCACTCGCGCCGCAAAACTTTCTAAGACCACAATGCCAAAGGGTTCATACAAACTGGGGAACACGGCACAGTCGGCAATCACCTGAAATCGGTTTAACTCCTGTTCCGGCATAAACCCGGTAAATAGGCATTTATGGCCGATGCCCAGGTTCCACGCTTGTTCTTTGAGGTGATCCACATTGCCGCCGCCGATAATGACAATCTTGGCGTTGCCGTTCATCTCGGCAATCACGCGGGGTGCAGCGGCGATCAACACGGAGATCCCTTTTTCATAGCTCATGCGGCCGAGATAATAGACAATTTTCTCCGTGTTGAGGGCAAAGCGATCGCGGAAGGCACTGTAGTTAAAGTTGGGATCGAGATTCTTTTTGGCGGCGCGGATGCCGTTGTAAATGATGTCGAGTTTGTTCGGGGGGGTGTGAAAGGCGATTTGCAGTTCGCGTTTCATATGTTCAGTGCAGACAATGACGCGCCAGGCTTCGTGGGACAGTTGCACCTCTTTGCTGTGGATATAGCTTTGGGTGGGGGTGTAGATGCCGTTGTAGCGGCCGTATTCCGTGGCGTGGATGGTGGCGAGGAGGGGGAGTTTAAAGCGATGTTTGAGGGCGATCGCTGCATCCCCCACGAGCCAATCATGGGCATGGATCAGGTCAAAATCCCCCATGGCGGCGATTAGCTCTCCCCCATATTTCCCCATGCTCTCGTTCATGTTGACGACCCAATGGAAAAAATCATTACCATAGGCCACCGCCACCCGATGCAGATGGATACCGTCTACTACCTCCTGCTGGGGTGTTTTGCCAAATTCGACGGTAATCAGGTGAATCTCGTGGCCCAAGGCCACTAATTCGGGATACAACTCAGCGACATGACGCGCAATCCCACCAATGATACGGGGCGGAAACTCCCAAGCTAGAACAAGAATTTTCATTGAAATTGATTGGATGGATGCCGCTTTCGGTGGATGTCGTGGAGACAATCCGATGCAGCATGATAGCGAGTGGGCAGGGTGTGAGTCCCGAGGCCAAATGCCACGGACACCGCTGTAACACATTGGGTCTGGGAACGTTCTAGTCTTGCTGTGCTAAACCATACTCTATCAAAACGGTTCGACATTGCAAGCAAGTGAGATCCTGCCGCAGTTGGGTGATTCCGGCGCGGGTGTGGGGATAGCGAGCGCCACCGGGTAGGGAGGGCGGATCATGGTGGGGGTCAAGCTCGGCAACAAAACCGTAGAGTTTTTGGTTAGAAAAGGAACTGTTGATCAGCCAGCCTGTGGTGTTTAAGGCGGTAAGGGTGCTGATCGCGTCGGGTGTGATGCCGAGTTCGCGGGTGAGGATTGCCGGGGCGATCGCCTCTGGACTGCCACCGTCCGGAACCCGCCCGCCGGGAAAGTCCCACGTGGCCTGCCCCACACCGGGACGGTATTGGGGAGCGGGTAAGAGGATGTGATGGCGATGGATCGGGAGGATGATCACCGAGTCGGCTTTTTCGACGCGCCAGTAGTCATGGTCTTGGCCGGTGCGATCGCGCAGTCGTTCAGCGATCAACGTCAGCCAGGGCGATCGCACCGTCGCCAAGGTTACCAGAGTTTCCCAGTGATCCGGTTCAATGGGCATCGGCGATCACCGCATAGATTTGCATTTCTCGTTCTTTCCCCTTGAGGGCGACTCGCCCTAGATCGGTAAAGGCGATCGCCGCTGTATTGCCTAACTCATTCCGCACCGATTGATAGACCTTTTTCGTGATCAAAGTTTGCCCCCACTGGGCCCGACTGGTGAGCCGCGACGCAATATTCACTGTATCACCCAAAATATTAAACTCCCGTCGTCCCCTCGGTTCGCCAATTTCGGCGGCAAACACCAACCCCTGGGCAATGCCAATCTGACAGGCCAGTTGGTAGGGTTGTTCCCCCACTTGCAGGGCGGGCAGTTGAGCGATCATCGCTTGAATTTGACAAGCGACCTGCACCGCCCGACGGGAATCATCGGTGTAGCGACTCAGGGCCCCGAAATAAATCAAAATATCGGGATCATTTAATTGATAGGTGGGGTTTTTCATAATCCCCCCCGCTGCGGTAACGAGGCCATCAATTAACGACAGCACATAACCACAATGTTGCACCAAGGCCGCTTCCTCGTCGGGATGGGCGCGATCGCAAGCTGCCGACACCCCAATCACACTGACAAACATCACCGTTAACGGCGTAAACCGAGCCGGAATCTGTCGCTGACTGACATTCATCACCGCCAACTCCAACACCGGCCGCGGCAAATAACTCGCCAAGGGTGTGATCTGACGCACGAGGGTGGTAATTTCCTGGGTGAACCCGGCCGGCGTGCGGTCAAACAAAAGCGAGCCGCTCGCCCGCCGCCGCCGAAATGTAATATCGTATTCCCCCAATTCATCGGCAAAATTATCCACCACCAGCACATGATGGGGCGACAGGGGTTCAACCGTCCAGTCCGGCGGTAACTGACGCGCCGCCGCAGCAGTTAAACAGACGCGGCCCACCACTCCAGACCCTTCTGCCCCCTTCGCTTGGTGAACCGCATGGCCTAACAACATCCGCAGCATTCGGGCCGGTGTGCCGGTGTCCACCGTCAGAAAGCGGCCCGTGTGAATCCCCACCCGCATTCGCAGCGAGAGGGAACCCTGCTGGGTTTCAATGTGGGCAAAATCCGCCATGGCCCGCTGCATCCGTAGCCCCGCTCGCACAGCGCGGAGAATATCGTCTCCTTGGCGATCGCAGGGAAACTCCGCCAACAGGGCATCGCCGGTAAATTCCAACAAATTCCCCCCCGACTTACTAATAATTTCCACCATCGCCCCAAAGTAGCGATTGAGCACCGCTAGCAGTTCATTCGCCCCGTGATGGCCCTGGGTAAAATACGCCTCCATTAAGGTTGTGAAACCCGCGAGATCCGTAAATAAGAGCGTACCCGCTTGCCAGATCGAGCGGTTTTGGCCGGGAATGGGGGGAGCCGTGGCAATGGTGGGGGGAACGTACTGCTCCAAGATGTGGCGGAGGGTGCGGAGGTGCTCAAACACTACCGTTAGGGTTGCCGTGTCCGGTTTGACCCAAGCCAAGGTGTACAGCTTTGCCGGTAGAAACAAGCGTAATTCATGTTCAACAGGGCTTAACAGCGACATAATTTAGCAACGTTAGGAGCAGAAGCGCAGTGATATATCTTATCTGTCTTCACATTAGAATCGAGGAAATCCGTTGATTCTGGAATTGAGGGCAAGGGCAAACCTATCCCATGGCGTTTGATCCGTTGCCATTCCAGCCATCCCTTTCCATAATTGAGGTGGTTTTCCCTTCGCGTAATGAAAAATGTCATGAATCTTCGGGCTTTTGCGATCGCAGTCCTCTGGAGTAGCTGTCTCTTCTGGCCAAAACCCAGCCGTGCCGACAACAGTCTCAACCGCCTCCTGCAACAGTCCATTTGCGGGCAAAATTGGTTCCAAGCCGTCCGCATTCTCACCGAAATGAAACGCCTCGCCCCCCAAGACGCAGCCCGTCTTACAGTGTATCAAAGTCGCCTCCAAACCCTCGCCGATCGCAACATCTTCATCACCGGCTGGGACTGTAGCAACCCCCTCCCCAGCGCCGAAGCCGCCCAACCCGTGGCCGCCTCTGATAGCTTCACCATCCCCATTCTGGAGCGCAGTAGCGGCATTCCCGTCGTCGCCGTCACCTTCAACGGCGAAACCGTCCCGATGCTCTTCGATACCGGGGCCTCTACGACGATGATTTTGCCCAGTGTCGCCGCCCGCATTGATCCAGTCATCTTGGGGGAAGCCTTGGTCACGGTGGCGGATGGCCGCGTTGTGCCCAGCCGCTATGGCATGGTGGCCTCGGTGCAGGTGGGGAATCTTTCCCTGAATAATGTTGAAATTGCGGTGACGGATGGCGTTGATGAACTGGCCCTTGGTGGCATGGGGCTATTGGGGCAAAATGTTTATGGTTCCTATGATGTGACGATCAAAGAAGACGTGATCGAACTGCGATCGCGCTCCGCCCCCACACCATAACGATCCTTGCTAGGCTTACAGAAGATCACGATAGCTTGAAAGCCCTGAGGTTTTAACCCAGGGATGAAAAGCAATGGCGAATTTATTCGCATTTACCCATATAGGTAATACTCTGCTATAGTGGTCTTATGCCTAAAGTCACTACCACACTAAAGCTTAAATTTCATGACCTTAACGGGGTCAAGAAATCCATGTTTGCAGAGATGACAGCAGAATGCACAGATCTCGCTAACAGGTTGCTTAAAGTACCTTTGGCTGAACGGCGTAAACTCACTACGGCAAAAGTAGTCACCAACCTATCTTCTGCCCTGGCTAACCAGGTCATTAGAAACACTACATCCAAGACAGCTAAAAAGGTCAAGCGGTATCGTGTGATGCTGCCTGAGGCCAATCAGCAAAATTGGAAAGTGGCTAAGGTGGGTGATACATACTCTGTCAGTTTTCCCACAATTAAGGGAGTTAAGCGAGTCCCTTTAACGGTTGCCAACCCGCACCATGGAGCACTGCTAGATAGGCTGATTGATGAGGATGGCGTAACGAAAGGGTCTCTCAAGATTGCCTTGATTCGAGGACAGTGGTTTGCACTGTGTAGTGTTACCCAGGATGTTCCTGAGGTAATTTCAGCTCATAGGGTAGGTTGTGACCGTGGTCAAAATAATATAGCTGTTATTGCTACGCCTAATGGTCAATCACGGTTCTTTAGGGGTAGGGAGGTTAAGCATAAGCGTAGACGGTTCCAAACGCTGAGAACTGAGCTTCAAAAAGCGGGCAAAAAGCGGGCAATTAAAAAGCTCAATCACAAAGAGTCTAGATGGATGCGTGAGGTTAATCATGCTATCAGTAAGGCTATTTCTCAGTTTGCCGACTACCATAATGCAGATGTAGTCATGGAAGATTTGAGCGGTTGCCGGGGAACCATGCGCCAATCCAAAAAACAACGTTCTGACGCTGGCAACAGCCGACATCGTTGGTCATTCTATGACTTACAACTAAAGACAGCTTACAAAATGGAGCTACTCGGTCGAACGTTAATTCTCAGACCAGCACCATACACCAGCAAATCCGACAACCGCAACGGGATTCTAGGCAAGCGATATCGGCATAACTTTGTGGGCTTTGATGGCTACCAAGTCAATGCAGATTTTAATGCTGCTGTGAATATCGCGCAGTGGGATGGTTTTGCATGTCCTTTGGGGCTATACGTTCCTCAGGATGGGGCTTTTGAAGATCCCCAGAACTTTTGTTCTCCTGCGGTCTGAGACCGAGCAGAAATGCAAAAAGGTAACTCAGTGAATACGCAGCGACCTAGGGTTGCTGTGGGCTAGAACTGAGAATCCCCGTCGCTTTAGCGCGGGGAGCTTCAAAATTGGCGAAGCCACACTGTAAGCAAAGACTTGGGCAAAATCATGGCGAATTCACGACTCCGAAAACTAGGTGAATATCTCCGTCCCCACTGGCCAAAGGTTGCCCTTGGGATCGTGGCACTGCTGATTGTGAATATCATCGGTGTTTACATCCCCCTCCTGATCCGGGACAGCATCGATCAACTTCAAGGCGCATTGCAATTCAACGTCATTTTTCGCTACGTCGTCCTGATCTTTGTCTACGCCTCAATCATGTGGGTGATGCGGATGTTTTCCCGCATCATCATGTTTGGCGTGGGGCGGCAAGTGGAATTTGACCTCAAGCAGCGCATTTTTCAACACCTGCTGCGCCTCGACTCCACCTATTTCGCCACCAACAGCATCGGCGATTTAATGAACCGCGCCACTAGCGATGTGGATAATATTCGCCGCCTCTTAGGATTTGCAATCCTCAGTTTAGTGAACACACTCTTTGCCTATACCCTCACCTTGCCGGTGATGTTGGGCTTAAATATTAAATTAACCCTCTTTTCCCTGGCCGTTTATCCCCTGATGCTGATCACCGTGCAACTCTTCAGTGAAAAGCTACGGGAACAACAGCGCGACGTGCAAGAATCCCTATCTGATCTGAGTCAACTGATCCAAGAAGACATTAGCGGCATTGCCTTGATTAAAATCTACGCCCAAGAACTCAACGAAAAGCTCGGTTTTCAAGTCCAAAATCACAGCGTTCTAGAAAGTAATCTCACCCTAGCCCGCACCCGAAATTTACTCTTTCCCATTATTGAAGGCTTAGTCTACTTCTCCCTCTTGGTGCTGCTTTGGCTCGGTACGGGTGCGATCGAACAGGGGTCTATTTCCATTGGGGATTTTGTCGCCCTCTTAATTTATGTTGAACGCTTAGTTTTCCCCACTGCCCTCCTTGGGTTTACGATTACGGCCTATCAGCGGGGTGAGGTCAGTATTGATCGCATCGAAACAATTTTAGCGGCTGACCCTCAAATTCAAACAGAATCCACCGCGATTGTGTTGCCCCCGGAATTAGTCGATGGTAAACTCACGGTGCAAAATTTAACCTTCACCTATCCAGACCAAACAAAACCGGCCCTTGATGATATTTCCTTTGTGATTAATCCCGGTGAAACGGTGGCGATCGTCGGGCCGATTGGGTCAGGAAAATCTACCTTGGTGAATACCATTCCTCGGCTACTGAATGTCGATGCGGGGACGATTTTCCTCGATGGTTGTGATATTACGAAGGTGCGTTTAACGGATTTGCGAGAAGCGATCGCCTACGTTCCCCAGGATAGTTTTCTCTTCAGCACCCAAATTCGCGAAAATATCCGCTACGGTCAACCCTTCGCCGAACAATCCGACATCGAAGGAGCCGCCCAGCAGTCCCAAATTCACCCCGAAATTCTCAATTTTCCCCGCCAATACGACACCCTCGTCGGCGAGCGCGGTATCACCCTTTCCGGCGGCCAACGCCAACGCACGTCTCTGGCGCGGGCCCTCCTGCTCTCGTCTCCAGTGTTGATCCTCGATGATGCCCTGGCCAGTGTTGACAATCAAACCGCGACGGAAATTTTAGATATTTTGGCGAACAATGTCCAAAATCAGACGATTCTCTTTATTTCCCACCAATTGTCAGCAGCAGCCACGGCGGATCGGATTTTTGTGATGGATCACGGTCGGATTGTGCAAATGGGGAGTCATGATGAGTTAATCCATCAGCCAGGACTCTACCAAGACCTCTGGCAACAGCAGGAACTCACCGAGGCGATTCTCTAACATGATTTTTTCTCGTCAATTCTCTACTGTCATGGCATAGCTAAAATCAGGCTTGATTGTAGGATGGGTTAGGCGGCTAGACTATCGACTATAACTGCGATCTAGCAATCCGCCGTAACCCACCGATTAACCTGTGTCATGCCATTAGGATGCTGAATCAGCCTCGAATTTTAGGCCGCAGCTTAGGTAGGCGGTGCATTCGGGGGGCAGGAGGGCCCGTTGGCGGCGAGTGGGATCGATGCTGACGTGTTTGGTGGTGGCTATGGCGGCGAGGACGGGTTCAGGGTCTAGGGTGTAGAGGGTGTAGCGGAGTTGGAAGGCGGTGGGGCTGAGGGTGTCGGTGTGGAGATCGATTTGGAGGCGATCGCACCACCGAATCGGCTGTTTAAATTGAGCATCACAATGGACGATGGGAAGAGCGATCGCCCCGGACTCGAACCACTGCCGCAGCGATAAGCCCGCCGCAATAAAGGCCGCTTCATAGGCTGCGTGGCAGAGGTCGAACAACCGCGCAAAGTAGATCACCCCCGCCGCATCCGTTGCCCCCAGGGGAACCGTACAGGTGTAACGAAAGAGTCGGGTCATGGCGGGGCTGGGCGAGAACGACGGGGGGGATCGATGGACGGCGGCAGGGATTTAACTGCGAAAGAGGCGGCTGTATTGGGTTTCATGGGCCATGCTAGCGAGGGAAAGTCCCCAGCCACAACTGTTGAGATTGTGATCATCCAGTTGGCTGATCTGTTGTCGGGCTTGGTCAAGGTGGGGATCAAGACCCCACAGGAGACGTTGACCGGCGGTTTGCCCCAGGGGAATCACTTTGACCCCGGCGCTGATCAGGTTCGTCGCCCAACTTTGGAGATAGCCCAAGAGGGCGGTTTGGGGGTCAAGTTGCCACTGCCAGGCGGCCAGAGCGAAGGCGATCGCACCATTACAGGGCGTTAACTCCGCCACGGGCCAAGGCAGGGGTGGAGTCACCAAATCCCCCAGCAATTTCAGCAAGGCTTGACCCATTTGCTGGCTCGATTGGCGCAATTCTGCGGTTTCGCGGCTGGCGCTTAACCATTGATTCCACTGAATCACCGCCTCCCAATCTCCCCCTTGCGCCGCTGCATAAGCCCGCAACAACACCGCCCCATCGATGCGAATCGTGCCGTGCTGAAGTTGCTGGATTAACCAGCCGTGCAAGTCAGCAGCGTTGGTGAGTTGCCCTGTTGCGGCGAGGGTTTCCAAGCCTTCGGAATAGCTGTAGGCCCCGATCGGTAGGGTGGGGCTGGCCAATTGGAGGAGGCGGAGCAGGGCGGTGGGGTCAGCAGTGGGAGTCATGGCGGGGAATCGGGGGATGGGGCAACGGGTTGAGCGACGTAGGGCGGGCGATCGCGGGCGGTGTCGTGCAGTTGGCGGTCAAGGGCTTGCCAGTTTTGGTGCTGGAGCTGCTCGATCAGGGTGTCGAGGGTGGCGCGGTAGGTGAGGAGCGATCGCAACACCGCCTGCTGATTATATTGCGCCATCATCATCCCCAGTTCGGGGTTTCCCCCGCCGACGCGACTCGTATCCCGAAACCCAGAGCTAGCAAACTGTTGCGCCAAGGCCTTGATGGCGGGATCGGCTTCGGCTTCGCAACTGGCGATCAAGGCGGCGCTGACGAAAACGGGGAGATGGGAAATCCAGGCCACGGCCTGATCATGCTGGTGCGGGCTACAGGTGAAGATTTGGGAACCGAGCGATCGCACCACCTCAGCCACGGTGGCCAGACAGTCCGGGGGCGTAGTCTCGGTGGGGGTGAGGACATAGGGCGCATTGCGAAATAAGCCCGATTGAGCCGCTTCGATGCCCTGTGCTGCCGTCCCCGCCATGGGATGCCCCCCCACAAAGCGCGGCCACAGCGGCGCGATCGCCGCCACAATTGGAGCCTTAACCGAACCAACATCCGTTAAGATCACCTCAGGATTGAGGTGAGGGATCAGAGCCTCCACCGTGGGGCGTAGCGCATCAAGGGGAGGACAGAGGAAAATGAGTTGTGCCGCCGACAGTACGTCAAATGTCGTACTAGTCCGGTCGGCGATCCCTTTGGCGATCGCCCGTTCACAGGTTTCCGGCCGTCGGGACACGCCCAAGACTCGATAGCCCTGCGATCGTAACTCCAACCCCAACGATCCCCCAATCAGCCCCAGCCCCACAATGCCCACATCCATCACAAGCCAAAAATCCCTGATAGCATTTTCTTATCGTCTCTGTATCGGTTTACGCACGCCTGCCCCCCATGAATCTTAAAGAACTCTGCCATCTCTATGCAACTGGCAAGCGAGATTTTGGCCCCCTCAATCTCAACGAAGCGAACCTGCGGGGCGTAAACCTCAGCGGAGCCATTTTAAAAGGCTCACGGCTCATCGTGGCTAACCTCAGCGGTGCTAACCTCAGCGGCGCAGACCTCAGCAACACCAAACTGCACGTTGCCCGCCTCAGTGGAACCAACCTAATCGGAGCCAAATTCAATCAAGCTCAACTCAACGTCGCCAACCTGATTCGAGCCGATCTGCGCAACGCCGAACTGATTGAAGCGGTGATCATTCGTTCTGAACTGGTACGCGCCAACCTCAGCGGGGCCAACCTCAGCGGGGCCAACTTAAACGGAACCGACCTGCGCGAAGCGAGTCTGCGCCAAGTCAACCTCAGCTACTGCAACCTCAGCGAAACCAATCTTCGAGGCGCAAACCTCACCGAAGGCAACCTTGAACAAGTTGACCTCAGCAGCGGCGATCTCACCCGTGCGAAACTGATTGCCGCGAATCTCCGTGATGCCGATCTCAGCCATGCTCGCTTAATGTGTGCGGATTTAACCGGGGCGGACTTGCGGGGGGCAAACCTCCGGTGGACAGATTTAAGCGGGGCGAACCTCACCGGGGCAGACCTCAGTGATGCCAAGTTGAGCGGCGCAAGTTTAACCGGGGCAGATCTGCGGGATGCCAACTTAATCAATGCCAGCCTTGTCCATGCCGATCTCAGCCGGGTGCGCTTAATGCGGGCGGAATGGGATGGCGCGGATCTCACCGGCGCGACATTGACGGGAGCGATGTTGCATAATGTGTTGCGCTCGAACCTGAAAACCACAAATTTGAGTTGCGAGTGGGTGGATCTGAGTCCCTTGGGGGATGGGTCGGAAGTGCGACAGTTGCGATCGGAACAGGTGCAGTCCTTTTTTAAGGAAACCCGGCCGATGGTTAAAGTTGCCGTTGATGCTCCGTTTAATCTTTCGGCTAATCTTGCCTTGGCGACGATCTACCATCAGATCACCCAGGCTTATCCCCGCATGGAACACCCACCCAGCATCCAAATCACCACCCGTCGCACCTATCTAACCTTTACGGTGAATCGTAATTCTGACCTTTTTTTGACGGCCTATTGCGTGATGTTGCCATTTTTGGATTCTGAGGCGATCGGCACACAACTTCAGAAGATGCTGAGTGCGGTGACCCACACGCCTCAGGGTGAGTTGTCTACCGTCAAACAGGAAATTCTCCAACAGTGGAGCCAAGACTTAAAACAGTTAACGCAACATTTAGCATTGGTTAAAGCGGAGCAGGATAATGTCATGCCCCAAGATGCCTCGCTGTTTTTAGAGTCGCCTACCTACACGGTGCTCACGAACGCGAATAACCATAGTATCGACCTGTACCATCATCCCTATTTCGGGAAGTATATTCCAGCGTTGCAAGGTGATGAAATGGATTCATCGGAGCAGTCCGCGTTGCCGGAAATGTCCCTGCCGCCCCTCCAGATTTTGATCCAGTTTATGCAGGATTGTTTTGCTTAATCACGCGATCGCTGGCAAGCCATGGGGCTGATGCAAAGCAACGGCAACGTTGGTTCCATCACCTCTTGGCATCGAGGGTGGCGGGTAAACCGTTAAAATGAGCGGGTTGCCATGGTTTTTTGTCGTTCAGATTCATGATTACTGAAGCTCAGGCTCATCAGGCGTTGCTGGAATTTTTGCGATCGCAAGACCGACCCCTTTGGCAACACCATCTCACCTTGACTCGGCTCGTCGTCCGTGCCTTCCGGCTTGGGCGATCGGCCCTGATCCAAACCGCCACTCGTCCCGCCACCTATCGCCTCAGCTATCTCGCGGCTGCCCTCCTCTGGCCCGATGCCGTTGTCCTGATCACGCCGGAATTTCACCATGAATCCTTGCTCACCGTTGATATTCCGCGCCTCTTAGCGGCGTTTGGGGTGACAAAAACAGTGCAGACCGGCGAGCAGATGCCGCCGGAGTTTCAGGGGCTTTGGGTGACTACGCCCGAAACCTGGCTTTGCGATCGCCTCTCCGCTCGGGGTGGCTTTCCCCCCCAGATTCCCACCCTGATTGATCCCGCTGACGATTGGGCCCAACTCACCCGCCAACATCTCACCCTCACCCTCACCCCCCAGGATTGGGATACCCTGTGGCGATCGTGGCCCGCCCACTCCGATCAACCCGACCCTCAACAGATCATCCTGAATCTGTACCAAAGCATCACCCACGCCATTCGCCGCCGTCCCAGCAACCCCTACCACAGCCACCCCCTCAACCCTGAAGAACTCGACCAACTCACCACCCTCCACGGGCAACTTCCCCCCGCCCCCCTACCGCCCCCCTGGGAGCAATTCCGCCAGCAATGGCCGCAACCGGGGCAACTCCATTGGGCCAGCCGCAATCCTGCAACGCAACAGGTCAATCTCCACCTCGCGCCCATTGAGGTAGATCAGCCCTTACGGGGGATTTGGGAGCAACAACCGATTGTTTTGATGGGCGGGTTTTTAGGGCTGGAAACCAACAAGGGGCATCGCTATCGGCAACAGTTAGGCCTGGGGGATTGGATGCAAGTCAAGTTTTCCCCCCAGCGTCAAAACGACTATATCCAGCTTTATATCCCCGATCGCATGCCTCTCCCCAACACGCGGGATTTTCAGCCTCGCCTCTTGGATCAAGTGTTGCGCCTCTGTCGCGGTGGCATGATCAGTCAGTGGCGGGGCCATCGTCAACCCCCCGATTGGATTGCCCCGTTGAAACGTCCGGTCGTGGTGATTGTGGATGATGTGCCCCTACGCGGGCAAGTGGCGGCAACGGTGGCGGCGGAGTTTGGCTCTGGGGTGAAGGTGGAGCAGATGGGGCTTGCGCCAGAGGGGATTTTGGTCTGTGGCTGGACGTTCTGGCGTTGCCATCAAGAGGTATTACCCTTGCCACAGTTGCTGATTATTGCCACGTTGCCCCTGCCATCGATGGAAAATCCCCTGGTGGCTGGTCGTGTCCGCCATTATAAACACCAACACCAAGACTGGTTTCACTACTACTTGTTGCCGGTGGCAATGCAGGAATTGCAGCGGGCGATCGTGCCGGTGCGGGAGGTGCAGGGGGTGGTGGCGCTCTTGGATAATCGGGTCAATCATCGCAGCTACGGGGCGAAGATTTTGACGGCGTTAGAGCCGATGGCGCGGGTGAATACGATTGATTTTGTTTAAGTCTGGATTCTAAAATCATCATTATTTTTCAGCCAATATCTATGCCCCACCTCCGCAGATTAGACCCTAGTACAAAGTCAAGACTTAATATTCGGATTGTATTGAATGTCCAACGCTCAACGTGACGGTGCGTTACGCTTCGCTAACAGCACCCTACAAACATCCTGATTCTTGGCATTGACGCTGCACTAGCCTTGACTGAGCCAAGCGATCGCCCCCTTAATCCAGGTTTCCGGCACAGGATTTTTGAGGAGTTGGGGGTCTTGGTGGAGGTGGATGAGGGCCGAGGTGATTTCGTCTTGGTCGTAACCGAGGGCGAGGAGGGTGAGTTCTACGTCTTCTTGGAGGGTGGGGTCAAGGTTGGCGGTGGCGGGTGGGGTGATTTGGGCGGCGGTGCGCCATTGGGCGAGGCTGGTTTTCAGTTCGAGGGCGATGCGTTCGGCGGTTTTTTTGCCCACACCGGGGGTTTTGATCAGAACGCGGGTGTTGTTGGTGACGATCGCTTGCACCAATTCCTCTAACCCTAGGGCATCGAGAAGGGCGATCGCTAACTGGGCCCCGATGCCGCTGACGGCGATTAACTGCCGAAACAGATCCCGCTCAGCCATGGACGCAAAGCCATAGAGCAGGGTTTGATCTTCGCGGGTTTGGTGGTGGGTGAAAATTTGGAGGGTCTCCCCCGTGCCGCAGGGTAATTGTGTCGCCCACCGGCCGGGAATCTGCACCTCGTAGCCGATCTGATTCACTTCAACGATCGCCACAACCCGCTGATTGCGCCGCTGCACCGCCACCACTTGACCTTTGAGATAACTAATCATCGCCCTCCGGTGAGGCGCGATCGCACCCGTCGCCACAGCCCAATTACCGCATCTTCCACCCGTGCCATCAATCGGTCAAAGGCCCCTAGCACCACTTCGAGCCAATGTTTTTCATAGCCCACGGGTTCGGCGGGGATATCGAGCCAGTCCGGTTGATAGTCCGGCGGGGCGGCGGTGGATTCGCGGCGGCGGAGGGGGGCGGGGGCATCGTCGGCGGGGGAGGTCATGGGTGGTTTTAAGCGGGACAGAGGCGAGGGGTCGCGGTGGGGCGGCTCGACGGCATAGAGTTCGAGGGCCATTTCGTCGTCAATGATGGAGCGGCTGCGGGGGACGGAGGGAATGAAGCCGCTGGATGGGCTGGGGATGTCTTCCCAGAGGAGCCAGGGCTGTCTGGGCGGGGGGGGTGGGGGCTGTAAGGGGGTGGGTTGGGGTTGGAGGCCGAAGAAATAGGCGATCGCGCTCTGGATCAACCCTTGCAGCGTACCGGACGGGGCTTCTTGTTGGGTTTGGGTCTTCATCCAATCGACCCAGCGGGCTTGGAGGGTGGCCTGTTGGGTTTCGAGGCTCACCACTTGGGGATCGAGTTTGGCCAAGGCTGAGGGGAGGGACGGCGGCGGCGGCAGGGTGAGGGCGGGCGGCAGAGCAAGGGGAAAGATCGGCGGTTCAAAAAAGGTGTTTTCGTGAAATAGATTAGTGGCGATCGCTACTGGACTTTGTTGCATCCAACGCATCACCGCCCAAAACCGCCGCAAGGGGGGCCAAATCTGCGGATCTTGGCTGAGGGCGGCGGGAATCAGGGTGCGATAGGCCTGCACCTTGCGGCGATAGTTTTGATAGGCGTAGTCGGCGAGTTCAAGGCGAATGTGGCGATCGAGGCGTTGCTGTGCCGCTGGGGGGAGGGCAATGGGGCTGTTGTCGTGGGCGGTGAGGAGGAGGCTGCGGGTGGTGCGATCGCTGGCAATGCCTCGAATCGGTTGGGCCGGGGGTGCGATCGCTTCGAGATCCAGATCCGCCCAAACTGTCCCGGTCGTCACCTGAGCCAAGAGTTTTTGAATCGGCGTATCGGGGTCGGCCGGTTGCAAATTCAAGGGAGGAGACGGACTAAAAAACCCTTCGAGTTGCAGGCTGAAATTACGTCCCCATTGAGTCAACGCATAGAAGGGATAAAGCAACACTTGCACACCCCACACCGCTGCCACCTGGGCCGATCGCACCGTGCGCTGAAGGCGATCGCCCCACACAATCCGAGCGCGATTAATCGCATTTAACAAACGACTTTGATAGGGGCCAGAAGAATCGTGCATTGCCCAACGGAAAACCTGCAACGATTGTACGGTTTTCCGGTCACGCCGGTACAGCCTCGCCCCGTTTGACCAACTTGCGAAATATATCAGGAAACGGTGTGACCCTAGGGGCGTACCTTAAAATACCGGAACACGGGGGAAACGCCCGCATAGAGTTTGGTGAGTAACCCTTCATAATCCTTGGTTCAGGAGAACAGTTAATCATGACAACCGTGCTTAAAGCGGCGGTAATTGGCACTGGGGTGATTTCAAAAGAACATCTCAGCTTCCTTGCCGCCAGTCCCCACGCTCGGTTAGTGGGAGTCTGTGACCTCTCGCGAGCCGCAGCCCGCTATGCTGCCCAGCGGTATGGTGCTGATGCACCCTACACGGACTTTAACCAGATGTTGGCCGAAGCGCAGCCCGATGTCGTGCATATCCTCACGCCGCCCCAAAGTCATAAATTCATCGCCACGGCCTGTTTAAAAGCTGGGGCTCATGTAATTTGTGAAAAACCGATCGCCTCCCATTATCAAGACTTTCAAGAACTGTGGGCGATCGCTCAGGAGTGCGATCGCGCCCTGATCGAAGACCAAAACTATCGCTTCAATGAGCCGATCCTCGCCATTCATGACCTCGTCACCCAGGGCAAACTCGGCCACATCGAAGAAATCGAAGTGCGGATGTCCCTCGGCCTCCGGGGTGGCGGTCGCTTTGCCGACGAAAACCTCCCCAGCCCGATCCACCAAATGCCCGCCGGCGTAATCCACGACCTGATCACCCATCTCGTCTATCTCGCCCTGCCCTACCTGCCCAGCTTTGACTATATTCGCGCCACCTGGAACAACCACGGCGGCGGCGATCTGTTCAAATACGACGATCTAGACGCGCTGGTAATTGGCGACAACGTTCACGCCCGGTTCCGGTTCAGTTGCACCACCATGCCCGAAGGCTTCCATTTCCGTGTCCGAGGCACCGAAGGCTACGCCGAAACCGACCTGTTTCAACCCTACATCCGCGCCGTCTATCCCCGTGGCGGTAAACAACTCTCCCCCCTCGTCAACCACTGGTGCAACGGTCTCGACCTGATGAAAGCCAGCGTCCGCAACTTCCGCCGCAAAATCATGCAGCGCACTCCCTACGAAGGTCTAAAAATTCTCCTCGATCGCACCTATACCGCCCTAATCAACGGCACACCCCTGCCCATCTCCTACGACGATATGGAACGCACCAGCCGCTTAATTGACGCTTTAGTCGCAGAGGACAATCAACGATGAAACTACTAATCACTGGCGCATCGGGTTTTGTGGGTAAATATGTCGTGGCCGAAGGGCTGCGGCGGGGTCATGACGTGAAAGCCGTCGTCCGTCCCCAAACCGATGTAACCCGCATTCCCTGGCATGATTGCGATCGCCTCGAACTCGTCCGCATCGACCTCCGCCAACAGGCCGAACTCACCGCCGCCCTCGTCGGCGTGGATGCCGTCATCCACCTCGCCGCCGTCAAATCGGGGGACTTTTACGATCAATTCGCCGGAACGGTGATGGCCACGGAAAGCCTCCTCGCCGCCATGGCCGAGGCGAAGGTGTCGCGCTTGGTGGCGATCAGCACCTTTTCCGTCTACGAATACCAACAAAAACGCGCCCACAGCCTCCTTGATGAAAATTCCCCCCTCGTCACCAAAGAACGGGTGATCAACCGGGACGAATATTCTCAAACAAAGCTCATTCAAGAGGAGCTTTATCGCGAATTTGGCACAGAACATAACGGCAAAGTCACGATCTTAAGACCCGGCATGATCTACGGTCGAGAATACCTCTGGCACGCCCTCCTCGGTGCTGAGTTTGGCTCAGTCCTCTTACGTATCGGCACGCGGGGAACGTTGCCCCTCAGTTATGTGGAAAACTGCGCCGAAGCGATGATCATTACGGCAGAATCGGAGGGTGCGATCGGTGAAACAATCAACATTGTTGATGACAATTTACCCACCCAAGGTCAATACACAAAGGAGTTAATGAAGCGGGCCGAATCCCCCAAACTCTATTACTGTCCATGGGTGGTGATGAAATCCATTGCCGGCTTCGGTTGGTGGATCAATCAAACCTTCCTAGAGGGCAAAGCGAAAATGCCGGGTATTGTTGTCCCTGCCAAACTTCACGGCCGCTTTAAACCGTTACGTTACACCAACAAACACGCCAAAACGGTCTTGAATTGGCAACCCAAATACACTTTTGAAGAATCCCTCGATCGCAGTTGCGGCGATCAAGAACTCCTCAAAGCCTAACCCCCCCAGAGTGACCCGTCTCTCACTCTTTGCTCACATTTCATGACTTTTTAACTCCCCAGTGATTCCCCAAACTGTTACGCTAGGGTCAAACGCGCTTCTAGAAGGTGGGTAATGCCCACCCTACTACTATTTTTTAATGCTTTGAATTGTTTACTGTTTAGAATACAATTAGAATGGCCTACCTGTTTTTTCTATTATCCTGTGTTTGTGCCGCAGCTTGGTTTTTAGTTTTTCAAAAACTTCAGAACACCCAACAAGAATTTTTTAGCACCAAAAAACGTCTTAATGATGTTGAAACAAGATTTAAAAGACTAAATACAAAATATAGTGATGTATTTTCTAAAGAAGATAGGCTTAAAGAACTAAACACTGAAATCAATAATATTTCTAAGAAAATCAAAGCTCATCAAAATATTTTGTCAAAAGTGCAAAGTATCGCTGAACTCGATCACAATATTGAAAGTCTTCAATTAAAAATCAAAGATACAGCCCAAAAAGGAGCAACAGAAAAAGAGCGTCTTGCCCTCGAAATTTCGCTATTAAGATCAGAGTTAGATAGTCTAGAAGAAAAAGAGTTACTCGAAGGATCAGGATTCTATGAATCTAAATATGATTTCCAAGAGTCCGAATCCTATAAGGAGCGATTAGAAGTCATTCGCTCTCAACAGAAGCAAATGATCAAAGATAAAATAGCGGTTATTTGTCATACAGCATGGACAGTTGAAGGGAGTGCGAAAAAAGGTAAAAAAATGACCGATGACTTTATCAAGCTTGTATTACGTGCTTTTAATGGTGAATGTGATGCTGCGGTGATGAAAGTTAAATACAATAATATTCAAACAATGGAAAGACGAATCCAAAAAACCTATGATAGTTTAAACAGAATATCTGTATCTACACATTGCGAAATCACGTCGAATTTTCTAAAGCTCAAATTAGAAGAATTATACTTGACCCATGAATATCAAGAGAAGAAACAGGATGAAAAAGAAGAGCAACGCGCTATCCGTGAACAGATGCGAGAGGAAGAGAAAGCATTACGTGAAATAGAGAAAATAAAAGAAGAGGCAGAAAAAGAAGAGGAACGCCAACAAAAGGCATTAGAAAAAGCAAGGCTTGAATTTGAGTCCGCCACAGGAAAAGCACAAGAAAAACTATTAAAGCAAATTGAAGAACTACAACAGCGACTAGAAGAAGCCGGGGAAAATAAAGAGCGGGCCATATCTCAAGCTCAAATGACAAAATCAGGCCATGTTTATATTATTTCTAATCTAGGATCATTTGGTGACAATATTTATAAAATTGGGATGACCCGACGGTTAGATCCCATCGAGCGAGTTAAAGAATTAAGCAGTGCCTCTGTTCCATTTCCATTTGATGTCCATGCCATGATTTACTCTAAAAATGCTCCTGCCCTGGAATCGCACCTACACCGCTATTTTGAATCGAGACGATTAAATCAGGTCAATAATCGTAAAGAGTTTTTCAAAGTTTCACTAGATGAAATAGTGAAAGCAGTTCAGAAGATTGATCAAGAACTAATTCAAAGTAAATCAGAAATAAAATTCACCAAGGTCGCAGAAGCGATCGAATATCGCAAAACCCTCGCTAAGGCAAGCGATACCGAAAACTAGACCCGCAACACCCCGCATTGAAAATGAGCGTATACTAAACAATACTGTTAATCCGAGTCATGACCCAGAATGATTAAAAGTCCGTTGCGGTATCCGGGTGGGAAGTCGAGAGCGATCGCATTCTTGAAAAACTATATTGGCGAGTTTGCTGAATTTCGAGAACCGTTTTTTGGTGGAGGGTCTGTGAGCTTTTTTGCGGTGCAGAATTATCCCAAGCAGCAGTTTTTCGCAACGGAATTATATTATGAATTGTATTGCTTCTGGAGTCAGCTAAAAACTGAAAAAATGCGCCTTGTGGAGGCGGTGCGGGCCGTTCGGCAACAGTATCAGGATGGGCGATCGCTTTACCGGGAGATTATGGCGCGTCGGGAAGATGAGTTATCCGATTTTCAGCGGGCAGTAGATTTTTTTGTGTTGAATCGGATTACCTTTTCAGGCGTGGCAGATTCGGGGGGGTATTCTGATGCGTCATTTCACAAGCGATTTACCCCATCATCCATTGACCGATTGGAAGCAGCGATCGCAATTCTCGAAGCCATCGAAATCGCCCACGCCGATTACAGTGTTTTAGTGCAAAAACCGGGTCAAAATGTTTTGATTTTTCTCGATCCGCCCTATTATTCCGTCACCGGCTCCAAACTCTACGGCAAGAAAGGACATCTTCACACATCGTTTGACCATGAACGCTTAGTCACAGAATTAAAAAACTGTCGTCATCGCTGGCTGATGACCTACGATAATTGTGACTATATTCGAGAACAATACCAAGATTTTGAGATGCGATCGTGGCAGTTGCAATATGGCATGAATAACTACAAACAAAACAACGCTGCCATGGGAAAAGAGATATTAATCGCAAATTTTCCCCTAGATTAATTGAGAGTGAAGCTATAGCGATCCTAAATCAATCGGAGATCTTATTTCCTCATCAACAAGGGGCTTCAGCCCCTTGCCTGTTCATGAATCAAACAGGATTGCTATAGCACTTTCTCAATTTATTGATTCAGATCAACCACTCGCGTCCCGTGCGGGTCACCTTCATCGGTAGCGGGGATCAAGCGATACACCCCGCCTGTGTCGTGGGGTTCCGTGGATGCAGCAACGGCTAAACTCTCGAAATCAACATCCTTATAATCACACAACTCAAAATCATCCATATCTGGAGGGTCGTCGGTTGACGCGATCGCCCGTCAGCCGGATCATCATCAAGCCCGCCAATACCTGCACAGCTTCAACCTACAAAGATCAAATGTACCTCTTTTGTTGGCGATTTTGCCCTGGATCGTTGAAATCAACAGCACATCAGCCTCCATTGTTACATTTATTTAGAATTCTTCAGTATCTTCCTGGCAATTTCCCGTAAAGCATTTTCGTATCAGTGCTATACTGAGTCATGAGTATGAGTATTGGTCGTAGCGTTCGTGTTTCAGTATTGATTGGTTTTTCCCCTCAGCTATTGATACCGCTAGTTTCCGAAAATCTTATCTCTCTAGACAACCCATTGATTGAAAAGATTCAATTATGTCAATTTACGTTGGTAATCTTTCTTACGAAGTTACGGAGAAAGACCTGGAAGCCGTTTTTGCCGACTACGGCTCTGTTAAGCGAGTCTATGTTCCCAAAGACCGTGAAACAGGAAAAATGCGCGGCTTTGCATTTGTTGAAATGAGTGCATCCGCAGAAGAAGACGAGGCGATCGAGGCTCTCGATAGTGCCGAGTGGATGGGGCGCACCCTCAAAGTCAATAAAGCTCGCGAACGGGAACAACGCGGCAGATAACATTGAAGCGGTATCCTTGACCCCAATCGATTCGCAACAAGCAAAGTTTAGCATCGGAAGTCTTACGGTTGGACGAGTTGTCTTGCAGTTACACTAAACATTTGTTCTCCTCGAATTCGTGGTGTTTCAATTGCTGAACTGAATCGTAGTCGCCAAGACTGCTCTGAGGTGCAGCATTAGACAGTTATTGAATAGCCCTAAGCTGTTATGGGTAAGAAATTTCTGCCCATGCAGCTTGGGTTCACTATCATAACTGTATTGTGAGCAGGAAATCGCCAAAGCAGCAAACTCATCGTTTTATGATCTCCAGATTTTAGCCATTTCGCAAGAATCATGAAACGATGACATCGCTGCCCATCAATCCCATCATCTAAGTTCAAGCAACGCTTCCGATAACTATTGTTTTCACTCATCAAAACACCTCTGTCTTTTGGTTAGGTGATCGCTGCTATGAAAATCGGCACTGCCCTGATCGATTTAGTTTCAATGACATGGGCATTAACCCTCATTCCTCATTAAGCTTGACCTCAATCAAATGTGTAAAACCTCGCCAAAAAAGCATCTCAGGAAATACACTCTTGTTTGAAATTTCGACTCCCTAGGGGTTTTGACTTGACCAGCATAAAATTAATTTATGTTGATTAAGTGACATGGAGTTCCGAGGAAAGCGTTGTATCAGTGCTATGCTATCGGACGGGTATGAAAATCGGTCATCACTTTTTTTTAAGTATCGAATTAGTTGTCTGAAACAACTGATGGGCATGTTGCCGAGAATCTTGACTTCCTAACATAATTATTCACTCCTTAAGGAGATCTTCAAATCATGTCAATCTACGTTGGTAATCTTTCCTATGACGTTACCCAGGACGACATCAAGGAAGTGTTTTCGGACTACGGAACAGTGAAGCGGGTTCATCTCCCCACTGACCGTGAAACGGGCCGGATGCGCGGTTTTGCCTTTGTCGAAATGGAGGGTTCAGAAGAAGAACAAAAGGCGATCGAAACCTTAGATGGTGCAGAATGGATGGGTCGCAACATTAAAGTTAATGAAGCCCGTCCCCGCGAGAATCGCTAGGGCGACGCATTATCCCGCTGGAATCATCCTGCGTCACTAAGGGATAACGTTTTGGGAATAGAGATCACCTCATGGGGGTCAGAATTTTAATTTTTGAATCTGCCCCCAATGTTTTTGCTGCTGCACAGGTTAGGGTTAAACAACATCCGCTGTGAAAAGCAGTTTTATCGGGGTGCTATACTATTCAATGAGTATGAGAATCGGTAATAGCATTTGTTTTTCAGTATTGATTGGTTTTTCTCTCAGCTATTGAACAGCTAGTCTCCGACAACCTTATCTCCAACAATTATTCAAACTGCCTTGAGGAGACATTCAATCTATGTCAATTTACGTTGGTAATCTTGCCTACTCAATCACCCCAGAGAACCTGACCGAAGTGTTTTCGGACTACGGGACAGTAAAGCGGGTTCATGTGCCGACTGATCGTGAAACCGGTCGGATGCGTGGCTTTGCGTTCGTCGAAATGGATAGTTCTACAGAAGAAGCTGAAGCCATTGATGGACTGAATGGTGCTGAATGGATGGGTCGTGAGCTTAAAGTGAACGAAGCTCGTCCCCGCGAAAACAACCGTTCTAGCTCTAAGTACTAAACACTGGGTATCATGGGTTGCTGCGCTGGTGGGAGAGCTATTACTTTCAACAGACTTGTCCCACTCAGCGCATTCTTTTTGTTTATTTGAGGAATTACTGTGGCCAAACGTCGCAATCTTAAGAAGGATAAAGCTGCTCGTAATGCGGCTTACGCTAGACAATTTCGGAAGAAATCGACACGTTCTTACTCCAAGGGAAGACGATATTCTAGTGGCAGCACTGAGGGTGAGTCGAATGAGCAATCGAACAAAAATAATGAGTCTGATAACTAAATGAAGGGTATGATTCAGACTCTCAGGATGGAGCGTCATCCGTTCGCTGGCGTTTGAATCGAAGGTGTAGAGTGCAAACCATTGGCAAACAAACCTGTGGCAAGACTTGGCAACCGCTGTGGCTTTTGGTCATAGCGGTTTTGATTATGGGGATTGCTACTAATACGATCGCACTCTGGGATCAGGATGAGGCGGCTTATTTGGGGTTTGCCCAGCGAATGCTAGAGACGGGGCAATGGTGGATTCCGGAGTTTCTCTGGTCGGAGGTGCATCGAAAACCGCCGCTTCAGTTTTGGGTGATGGCGGGGTCGCTGGCGGGGTTGGGGGGGACGGTGTGGGCGGCACGGTTACCGAGTTGGGTGGCGGTGGGGTTGACGGGCTGGGTGTTGTGGCGGTGGGGGCGTGGGGTCTGGGGGGAGGCGATCGCCCAACGCAGCTTGATGATTCTCTGGCTATCTTGGATCTTGCCAAATCTGGGCCGGTTGGCGCTGACGGATGCGCTGCTGGTGTTGTGGGAAACGGTGGCCATGCTGGCGATGGTGCGGGGGGTGCGATCGCCCCAGGGTTCGTGGCGACTGTGGCTCTGGGGGGCGGTGGCGTTGGGGGTGCTGACGAAAGGGCCGCCAATTTTGATTTTAGTGGGTGGGAGTGGATTGTTTTGGTGGCTGCTGGGGACAGGCTCCGATCGCCAAGGCTTGCGACAATTACACCCAGAATTCGGGCTGCCCCTAGCCCTTGTCCCGTTTGGGGTTTGGGGTTGGATGACCTGGCGCTTAGATGGTGGGGCGTTGTTGCGGTGGCTGGGGGACTGGTATGTGCTGCGCCGGGTGGGGGGGGAGGTGGTGTTTGGCCAATGGGGGCCGCCGGGCTATTTTTTTGGGGTGTTTGCGATCGCATTTCTGCCGTGGTTGCCCTGGTTCGGGGCGGCCCTGCGTCCGGCGATGCAGCATTGGCGATCGCCGACTCAACTGCCCCTCACCGCTTGGCTCGTGGCGGGCTGGCTGCTGTATGAGTTGATTCCGAGCAAGCTGCCCAGCTATGCCCTAGGGGCCTATCCGGCGATCGCGATCCTGATTGCTCAAACTAGTCTTGCTCCGCCGGGGGCGCAGAGGATGAAACGCTGGTTTCAGGTGGGGTTTGGGGGGGCGATTTTGTTTACTTTGGGGTTGTTGGGGACGTTAATGATCGTGCCAGCGATCGCAGTCTTGCCCTTAGCGATCGGCTGGATGGCGGGAGCAGTGGGAGTCTATTGCTTAAGTCAAAGCGGGCAGGGGTCACGGGCGTTTACCCTCGCCACAGTAAACGCTGCTGTTTTTTTACTGATCCTCTGGGGCATTGCGCTACCGAGCTTAGAACCCTATCGCTCTGGTTCAGTCCAAATTGCCCAGGCGATCGCCGCGCACACTACACCCGACACGGTGGTGTTATTGGGCGATCGCTTCGATCTCCCCAGCATCCCTGCCTATCTCCACCAACACCACCGTACCTATCGCGCCAGCACCACGGCTCAGATCCTCGCCCAACTCCAAAGCCCCGACCCCATCGCCATCATCACCCGCGACCCTGAGCAACGGGCCGCAATCAGCGCGATCGCACCCGACCATCACATCACTGCGATCGCCGCCTGGTTTGACACCTTCGGCCAACCCCAAACCTATTGGGTGATGACCCCCGCCAAACCAGCCGTTGCCGCAACACGCTATGATTTTTTAGCAGATGCATACCCCCTCAAAACTGATCATGCTCGACGAACAAGCGAAAAAAACAATCCTCCGTAAAATCCCTCACGGTCTTTATATTTGCGGTGTCAAAGATGGCGACGAACGCAATGGATTCACCGCCAGTTGGGTAATGCAGGCCTCATTCAAGCCGCCCCTCGTCGTCAACTGTGTCCGGGCTGATTCCGGCTCCCACGCCATGATTAAAAACAGTGGTGTCTTTGCCCTCAGCGTCCTCGACAGCAGCCAAAAAGAAGTAGCCGCACAATTTTTCAAACCCCAGCGCATTGTAGGGGATAAATTAGCCGATGTAGATTGTATCGCCGGGCCAGAAACCGGTTGCCCCGTGATTACCGATTCCTTGGGGTATGTAGAATGTCGCGTGGTGGGCAGCGTTGACCATGGCGACCATACAGTCTTTGTGGGTGAAGTGGTCGGCGCTGGCGTTCACCGCGAGGGCGACCCCTTGCTGCTCGAAAGCACCGGCTGGCAATATGGTGGTTAAGCACATTATTTTCCACCCTTTGCATCAAAACTTACTGGGTTATGCCTTTTATTAAAGTCCAAACATCCCTCGCCAAACCCGAAACCGCCCAAATCGAAGGCCTGTTAAAAACTCTCTCCGGCAAACTCGCCAAACACTTAGGTAAGTCAGAATCCTACGTGATGACCGCCTTTGAAGCCGATATCCCCATGACCTTCAGCGGCACAGTGGAACCAGCCTGTTATCTCGAAGTAAAAAGTGTCGGCTCCATGAGTTCCGGTCAAACCGCTGCCATGAGCCAAGACTTTTGTGCCGAAATTGCCAGCACCCTCGGCATTGATCAAAATCGAATTTATATCGAATTTGCCGATGCCAAAGGTGTGATGTGGGGCTGGAACGGTCGCACCTTTGGCTAACTCAATCCCCCTTAAAAACTACTGCCTATACATGGCGGTAACTGTTGAGCCAGCCGGCAGTTAATCCCCCTCATCAGGGCAACGAGCTAGAAGCTCGCACAACAGAGGATTACCGTCATGGTGGTGTCATGACACATTTTAGTCGGTGGGTTACGGCAGATTGCTGGGTTGCAGTGATGGCGGGAGTTTAAGCCGCCTAACCCACCCTACAACAAAGTATCATTTTGGCTGTGTCACGCCAGTAGGGTGCTGTTAGCGAAGCGTAACGCACCGTCTTGTCTACTATGCTGGGTGTGCTGCGTTCCACCGCTTTCTGAGCGATCGCATTGCGCCGATTTCATCCTCTTTCGCGGTGGCTAAGAAATCATAGAGCCAGGTTTTTGGGATGTCGGGAAACGTTGGGCTTTGTTCGACTTCAATGTAGGCGTGCGATCGCAACACATAGATATGCCACACCTTCCCATTAAACCGCCAAAATTCCGGTACACCCAAGGCGGCATAGAATTGATTTTTTTGAATATCCGTGTGGGTAATATCCACCTCAACCACTAAATCCGGCGGCGGATCATTGGCAAAATCCACATTACGCCCCTTCACCAATGGTTGATTTTGAATGTAATAGGCACTGTCAGGTTCCGCGCCTTTTTCGAGGTGAGGATAATTGAGGGTTGTTGATCCCATGGCTTTCAAGGGTAAGTCCATGAGTTCAACTAAACCTCGAATAAAGTACTCAATTAAAGACCGATAAAATTCATGATCTTCTAAGGGCATTGTGATTTCTAAAATTCCGTAATCGTAGGTGAGCCGCGAGTTCCTCGACTGGGGTAAAAGAGCCAACATTTGGAGATAGGTGTCCCATGTCATGTGATGAAAAATAACCCGTTGTTCACCGCTGGGATGAAGGAGGGCTGGGGGTTCTGGGGCAGTGGTCAGCATAAGCAGTTTTCCAGATCAATAGGGTGATGAGGGCGGGAGGTTAATCCCAAATTTTCGCCACGAGATCAGTGAAGGGTTGCCAGTTGTCGTGATGGGCGATCGCATCCCACACGGATTCGATCACGGGGCGGAGTAAGGTGGTTTTGGGGTTGGCGGCCTGGAGTTGATCGGCAATGGTGGGCATCTGGTCGGGGGCGAATTCATTGAGGGCTTGATGGTAGAGAGTTGCCCAGGGTTCCCACTCGGTATCGAGGTTGAGATCTTTGAGGATCAGGGTGCGATCGCGCCGCCAATCAGACCGGAATTCCTGGGTGAGGGTGATGAAAAATTCACTATAGCCCGCTTGGGTTTCGGCCAAGGTGGCGATCGTCGCCTTCAGCAAATCAGTCCCCAATTCTCCCAAAAATCCCCCAAATCCTAACCGCTTCAGCATCAGGCTTTGATAGGTTGTGAAATACTGCTGATCATACTGAGTTAATCCAGCCTCTAAATCCTCAACCGCCATCACCAATTTGAGCGGCACTTGCAACAGTTCTAAATTGAGCCGACAGATTCCCGGTTGATTGCCGTAGGAATAGCGGCCACTGTAGTCAAAATAGGCGGCGGTGAAGGTGCGATCGTAGGTGGGAATAAACGCATAGGGGCCATAGTCGAAGCTTTCCCCCGTGATCGACATATTATCGGTGTTCAGCACGGCATGACAGAACCCCGCCGCCATCCATTGCGCCGCTAGGGTTGCCACCCGCTGCACCAATGCCGCGTAAAATTCGGCGTAGCGATCGCCCCCCGTCGGATCGATTTCCGGATAATACACCGCGATCGCATGGTCAAGGAGAGGCGTGATCAGATCCGGACGTTGGAGATAATGGAGTCGCTCAAACGTGCCAAACCGGAGGTGCGATCGGTTCATCCGGATCATCACCGACGAGCGTGTCGGTGACGGTTCATCTCCCCGCCAAAGCGGTTCCCCCGTTTCAATCAAACTCAAACAGCGAGAGGTCGTCACCCCCAACCGCGCTAACAGTTCCGCCGCCAACACTTCCCGCACGCCGCCCTTCAGGGTCAGCCGTCCATCCGCCGTCCGGGAGTAGGGCGTGCGTCCCGATCCCTTCGTGCCAAAGTCGTACAGCACGCCATCCACGCCCCGCACCTGACCGTAGAGAAAGCCGCGCCCGTCGCCCAGTTGCGGATTATATTGCCCAAACTGATAGCCGTGGTAGCGCAGGGCAAGGAAGGGGCGCACGCCTTGGAAATGGCCAAAGGCTTCAATAAAGTCATCATCCCCTACCTGGCGCGGATCGAGGCCAAGGGTGGGCAAGAGGCGATCGTTGCGGAACCGGAGGATATGCTCTGGGAAGGTAGCCGCCGGGACGCGATCGTAATAGTCATCCCCCAAGTCTTCGAGGGCAGGTTCGTAGGTTAAAGTCAGAAAAGCGTTCGCCATCGGTGCAAAGGGGGTGCAATACCTTTAACATTTTAGAAAGCTTTGCTCAAAAATTGACCGAGGAGGGAATGATGGCGGATTCAATCATGTATCAAGAGGATGCCTATGTGGTGTTGGAATCTGGGCAGCCGGAACAGGTCATTTTGACGGCTGAGGAACTCCTAACCAAGCTCGAAGAGGTCTTAGCCACCCTCGATCATGTCCCCCGCGACCTCCAACGGTTCGCCCCTCGCTCCGCCCAAGCCAAACACTTGATGGAAACTAGTTGCGAAATCGACCTTGGCCCTGGGGACTATTTACAGTGGTATGTGGTGCGTTTGGAAAAATAGCGACGGTGCGATCGCCCCCCTTAAAAAGGCAGCAACACTTCAAACTCAGTTCCCTCATTCACCTGAGACCGGAGTTTTAATTCACCCTGGTGTTTTTTCACCACAATTTGATAGCTAATCGCCAGCCCCAGCCCCGTCCCTTTGCCGACGGGCTTTGTTGTAAAGAAATTATCAAAAATTTTCTGTTGGTTTTTGGGCGGAATACCCAAACCATTATCAATGATTTTAATACTGACCCCTTGGCCCGTTTGATACTGTTCGAGATAACGGGTTTCAATCCGAATTTTTGGTATCCAATCGGGATCATTCGTCTGAGCCTTGCGCTCCATCAACGTATCGATCGCATTCGCCAATAAATTCATGAAAACCTGACTAATTTGCCCAGAATAGCAAGCCACTTCCGGCAGGTATTCATAGTCTTTTTCGACAGTAATGCTATTCTTCAGTTGATTTTCTAAGATTAGTAACGTACCCTCTAAACAATCGTGGAGGTTAATCAGTTGTTGTTTTTGATCATCAATGCGCGAGAAATTCCGCAAGCTCGTCACAATTTGAATCAATCGCTCCGAACTGAGTTGAATACTTTTAATGATTTTGGGGGTATCTTCGATGATGAAATCATATTCAATTTCGTCCTTGATTTCCGCTAGCTCATCGTAATCAGAGGCTGGAATTTTCGTTTCAAGGGTTTGGATCAGTTCGATTAAATGATTGTAATAGTCAGCGAGGAATTGGATATTTCCGTGAACGGAATTGACAGGGTTTTTAATTTCATGGGCGACCCCTGCCACCATGCGCCCCAAACTGACCATTTTTTCCGTTTGCATCCGTTCGGCGTAGCTGGTTTCATCGAGGAGTTGGCTGGTTAGTTGGTGGATGCGGGATTGAGCGAGTAGGAGTTGATGAACATCGACTAAATAGTGAATTTGATGGTCTTCGGAGTAAACAAGAATGGGTTCGTAGAGAAATTCCGGCGATCGCTCTAAGGAACACCGCGCCGCTTCAACAATCAAGGTGGTTTCGGGGAAAATCTCAAGTTTACCTTTGGTGAAGTGATGCAGCGATCGCACCGGCCGTTTTAAAAATAATTCCAAGGCATAGGGGCGACTCATGCGCTCTAAAAAGCGACGGCGCGAGATCATCCCGAAAAGCTGGCCAGACTCCAATAAAATCACACCGGGTGATAGGGGATTTTTTTCAAAGACTCGTGCCACATCAATCACTAACTGATCCGCCTCAATTTGGGCGGTGTGACGAGACAGTTCTTGTAGGGTTGTATCGAGGGCGAGGGGGCGATCGTTCATCCATGCTAATGGTGATAGGGGGCGATCGGGTTGAGCCGCTAAAGTGTGATTCACAACAAAATGAGCAGAAGTTTGAAGCATGGGGGTAACGGGGTGAGCGTCATTATCCCTACTGTATCTTGCTCCCTTAAGTTCTGTCAGATTTTATACTCAAATTTCATTATTTTTTGAAATTTTGACCATCTTTTAATCTACTCTTAACTCTTTCTTGAAAAGACATTAATCTTCACTGATAAGGTGCTTGAGCTTGGCAAAAAAGAGCGTATTTCAATTCATAATATAGCCCTGATTTGACCTGTATTTTCTCTCTAGAAAAGGAATTTGATCAGGGTTTAATCGGAGGGTGCAAGGTGGTGAGGATGGTAAGCGATCGCTCACAGCCCAGCCAAAAACCAAGGACAAGGCAGTCAATCAGCGGATTGACTGACTTGATCGCCCTCACCCCTCTCCCCTCTCCCTAGGGGAGAGGGGAGCCGATCCATTTTTCCAGTTCCCTCTCCCTAGGGGAGAGGGCTAGGGTGAGGGCTTTCCAGGATCTGGCTAATTTTGTCAGTCAACCAGGTCAATCCGCCTTGTCCTCCGCCCCTGATCTGGGGGGATAGTCACCAATCAGCCTCAATCGGGGGCTAGGATTCGATTTGCACGGAAAATTTCGGGGCTTGGAATCCCATGTCGTGGAGTTGGTTGCGGAGTTTGTCGGCTTCGAGGAGGTTTTTGGTGTCGAGGATGGCGATCGCTTTCCCGAAATACTCTAACCCCTCTTCAATCTTGCCGCATTTAAACCACACTACCCCTAGGTTTTGATAGGCGGGGGCATAGTCCGCTTGGAGTTCGATCGCTTTTTCATAGGCCTTAATCGCGTCGTTGTAGTTCCCCAATGCCTTAAACACAAGGCCTAAATTGTAATAGGCCAGCATACAAGTGGGGTCAATTTGAATCGCCGCACCGAGGGGCCGCTGAGCCATTTCATATTCCCCGGCGATGTGGAGTAATGACCCAAAATTGATCAACGCACCGAGTTTTAAAAGCGGAAAAATGTTTTGAGAAATGGCGGCTTGGTAGTGAATGACGGCTTGGTCGGTGTTGTTTTTTCGGGCGTAGGCGTTGGCAAGATGGTAGTGCAATTCGTAGGCTACCGGGGGTTCTAAATTAGTTGCCTTTAAGCCCCGTTCGAGGAGTTCGCGGCCTTGTTTATGTTGGCCGCTGGTGGCGTAGAGTGCGCCTAATTTACTGCATACATAGGGGTCGTCGGGATGGTCAGCAAGATAGGTTTCCATCGCTTTTTGGGCGCGGGCTTTTTTGTCTTTTTTGCTAATGGAGGCTTGGGTGTAGCCGGAGTGAGCGATCGCGACGGTTTGCAACGTCCCAAAATTCCACTGCGATTCCTCCTTGATCAAGGCCATCACACTGTCGTCAATCAGGGCATGATAGGGGCGAGAAAATTTGATTTTGGGGTGACGACGAAAGAGGCGCGAGGTGAGGGAATAGGGTGACTGGACTGCGCCGAGTTCTTCGCGCACGAGGCCCACCACCAAGAGGTTATCGTCCGCCATTGCGGTACGGAGATGCGGCCCGGCTTCTTCGGTGAGTTCTTCATCGGCATCGAGAACGAGCACCCAATCCCCGGTCACATGCTTGAGGGCTTCGTTGCGAGCGGCGGCGAAATCATTGTTCCAGGGAAATTCTGCCACGGTGGCCCCGTAGTCTTTCGCGATCGCGATCGTGCGATCGCTCGATCCCGTATCCAGAATCACGATCTCGTCTACCACATCTTTGGCACTGTCTAAACAGTGGGGTAAGGACTGCTCTTCATCCTTAACGATCATGCAAAGGCTTAGTTTCATGGAGGATCACTCGCGGTAGGCCGTTGGTTATTTTAATGTATTACAGCACTGCGACAAGATGATCCGCAATCCGGGCGGCGGCTCCGCTAGTGCCCATGCGGTTCCGGCCATTTTCCGCGATGATTTGCAGGGTGTCGGGGTTATTGAGCAGGCTGTGGCAAATTTTCGGCACGTCCTGCGGGCGCTGAACGAGGGTGACGGATACGCCAAGGAGTCGGGTTTGGGCTTCGGCAAATTGGGGGGTGAATTGAGGCCCAGCACCGGGAAGAGCGATCGCCGGTTTACCGAGGCCGACGAATTGCTCGGTGGCTGTGCCGGCCATGGCGAAGGCTAGATCCGCCGCGTTGAGACAGGGCGCATAGGCCTGTTGTGTGAGGATGATTTGGTGGCGATCGCGATCGAGGTTCCAGGCTTGGGCATCGGGGGCGGTGATCGGGGCGGTGTCTGGCAGCGGGGTCGATCGCCACCCCTGATCACTCAACGCGGCCTGAAAGGGGGCAGGGTCTAAACCGGGGGCGATC
>NZ_JAQMTY010000146.1 GCF_028330765.1 Spirulina subsalsa CS-330
CAAATTGCTGCCCGCGTTAAACGGTCTGGGGCTCAGTGGTCTCGCCACAATGTGCCTAAGGTTCTTCTACACCGTTGTGCTTATCTCAATGGTGAACTCTATTAATCTCTATGTACTATCTGCATAACTGGGATGCACCCTGTTCATGAAGGGTGTTCCGGGGCGGGCATCATTGATTTTCTGTTGCGACTGTCGTTCCTGTTCTTAATTATTTTCACGACAAGTCGAGCGGGGAAATGGTTATCGCCCTTGATTGCGATCGCCCTCGGTTTTATCATCAACGGGGTGCGCGTCGCTCTGATGGCATTTTTGATTAACAATTTCAACACAGAAACCTTTGACTATTGGCATGTGGGTGACGGTTCACAAATTTTTGGAGCCATCGGGGTGATCCTGCTAGGGGGCATTTGCTACCGTTTCATCCAACCCGAACCCTCTGATTCTCCTCAATCTTCCGAGCATGGAACCTAATTCTTTTAAATCATCTCAATCCAACCCCGAATCTCAACCCCATCCCCCTACCCCAGATCCTGAACCCCCATCCCCCGCTGATGCCGCCAACGGTGCTGAGTCCACGCCACCGGCTACATCAGAATCCTCGGCTGATCCAATCCCTGGCGATTCAACACCTTCCCTAGAATCAGCATCCTCGGAGGAAGCCCCACCCGTTCCTGAACCTGTTGCTGATGACTCAGCACCCGTTCCTGAACCCGGTGCTGAACAATCCGAGGCTGATGAATCAGCACCGACTGAATCAGAACCCATGACTGAATCAGCACCGACTGAATCAACACCGACTGAATCAACACAGACTGAATCACTGCCCGCTGCTGACTCGGAGGCGGCTGTGTCACCGAGTCCCCCAACGTCAGCAACGCGCCTTTGGCTGCCGATTTTGGCGTTGAATGTTCTGATCGTCGTGGGGGTAGCGGTGCGGGTGTTCACTGATCCGAGGGTGGGAAATTTGCAGGCCTATGAGTTTCCGGAAACCATCGAGATCGAGGGCTGGAACTTTACGGATAGTGAGTCGATCAAGCCGGTGGAAAAGCCCGAATATGAAGGGTCTAGCTATCGTGCGGGTCGTCACTATCGTTATCGGCAGGGGCGCACACCGTTGGATGTGGAGATTCGCTATGTGACGGAAACCCTGGGCGGGGTTGATCTGTTTACCCGTGAGCATGAACGCTTTCAGGGTAAGGCGGATGGGGAAGAAATTGTCGCCCTGATTCGCCAGAGTCCGGAGACGGGGGCGTTTGCTCAACTCACCTATGATGACTATGCCTATATCAGCACTTGCATTAACCCGCGTGGGTTGAGCACGGTGTCGCCGGATCAGTTCCAACGCAATCAGGAGCTTTATGATACGGTGATGGGTCGGGTGATTCCGTGGTTGTTGGGGCGCGATCGCTGGCGAGACGATCGCTGTCTCTGGACGTTGATGTATATGCCCCTTGGCGATGACCCCGACCAAACCCAAGACCAACTCGAAGCCGCTTGGCGAGACTGGTTTGACACCTGGGAGGGTCAATTTCCACCCCTATAATTCCCCTCCAAAACCGCCAATTTCAAAACTGTCTGGGCAGGACACATCTTCTTCATATGCCTGTGACGACCCTGTGACATCCGCTGCTTATAGTGAGAATCAAGTAAGGACACGTGGGCTACGGAATAACCTCTCACACCCTCCCCTGGTGTAGCCCACGACTCACCTTGGACATCATAACAACACCCAATTAGAGGGGGGAGGCGTTCCCTCTCTTTTTTTTTCTCGTCCTGTTATAGCACTAGCCAGAGCGGTTAGGACATTCAGAGACTCTGGCACAAGGGGCTTAAGCCCCTTGCCTATCCTAATGCCCTTGTTGATTGCTATACGTCGTTCATTTCCTGGATTACCATGACTGATTCTCAAACTTCTGCCCCCTCTTCCCCTACGGCTCCTCGTCGCTTCAAATGGTTAACCCATCTCTCCCTTGTGGTCATGGGTGCGGGGTTAGCTATCGGCGGCCAACAGTTCTATCACCAAACGACAATCCCCGCTAATCCCACCGACTCGGCCCAAGCGATCGCCCCTAGATCCCCCTCGATCGTGCCCCGGAATTTTGTCGCCGAGGTGGTGCAACAGGCCGGCAATGCGGTGGTGCGCATCGATGCGTCCCGCACGGTGAAAACGCAAATGCCCCCGGAATTTAATAACCCCTTTTTCCGGCAATTTACACCGCCGAATCTCCCCGATGAACAGATCCAACGGGGGTCGGGTTCCGGCTTCATCACGGCGGCCAATGGCGAAATTTTAACCAATGCCCATGTGGTGGATGGGGCGGATACTGTGACGGTCACGCTTAAAGATGGTCGGACGTTTGATGGGCGCGTTGTGGGTGCTGATCCCGTAACCGATGTGGCGGTGGTGAAAATTGACGCGGAGAATTTACCGACGGTGAAAATCGGGGATTCTGAGCAATTACAGCCCGGTGAATGGGCGATCGCGATCGGGAATCCCCTCGGTTTGGATAGCACCGTCACCACTGGCATCATCAGCGGCACGGGTCGCAGCAGTTCCCAAGTGGGTATCCCCGACAAGCGGGTGAACTTTATTCAAACCGATGCCGCGATCAATCCCGGCAATTCCGGCGGGCCGCTGCTCAACGATCGCGGCGAAGTGATCGGCATCAATACGGCGATCATTCGCAATGCCCAGGGCCTTGGGTTTGCGATTCCCATCAACCAAGCCCAAGACATCGCCGCGCAACTGATGGCCAACGGTCGCGCTGAACATGCCTTCGTCGGGATTCAAATGGTTCCCCTCACCCCCGAAGTACGGCAACAGGCAAAACAGCAAGGCGGTCTCGATATTCAGGCCGAAAAAGGTGTGCTAATCGTCCAAGTTGCGCCCAATTCCCCCGCTGATCGGGCCGGGTTGCAGCCGGGGGATGTGGTGCAACAGATTGCCGGTCAAGGCGTTGATGATCCGAGTGTGATTCAAAATCAGGTGAGCGAAACGAAGGTGGGCGATCGCCTCACCTTGCAAGTGGATCGCGCCGGTCGCAGCCTGGAGATCAATGTCACTGTTGGCACGCTAGAGTGATAGATTTCCTCAAGTTTTCCCGTTTCTTCTTGCTCCTCAATTAGCTCCGTTTCAGGTCATCGCCCCTTGTTCATCCGGGGGCAGGCCCACAAACGGGGCTTTTTTTTCGGGTTAACTCAACCCACGGCTCCGAGAGTGAAGACTTACCCTTAAAATGGGCGGTGATGCTAGGGGAGCTACCATGTTTTCTATTATTTATTCGGATCGTTTTCTCGACCATGACACCGGCAGTTATCACCCTGAACGCCCAGAACGGTTAACCGCGATCGTCGATGCGTTAAAAGCGGCCCCGTTTTGCGATCGCCTCACCTGGCGCACCCCCACCCCCCTCGCCGATCGTGACGCGCTGCCCTGGGTCGCGCAAGTCCATGAGTCGCGCTATATCGACGTGGTGCAGCGGTTAACCCAGCGGCCCGGCGGCGGCGCGGTCGATATGGATACCCCCGTTTCGCCCCACAGTTATGATGTGGCTCTCTTGGCGGTGAATGCCTGGCTCGATGGGGTGGATCTGGCTTGTCAACAGGAGCCAGCGTTTATCGTGGCGCGGCCGCCGGGTCACCATGCCACCGCTGAGATGGGGATGGGGTTTTGTCTGTTTTCCAATGCGGCGATCGCGGCCCATTATGCCCTCACCAAACCAGAGATTCAGCGGGTAGCGATCCTCGACTGGGATGTGCATCACGGCAACGGAACCCAAGCGATCGCTGAACAGCATCCCGCGATCGCTTACTGCTCGCTCCATCAATGGCCCTGCTACCCCGGCACAGGCAAAGCCGACGAAACCGGCCACCATCACAACGTGCTCAATATTCCCATGGGGGCAGGGAGCGATCGCGCCGACTACCAAGCCGCCTTCACCGATCACGTCCTCCCCTTCCTCACCCAAGCCCGCCCCGACCTCCTGATCGTCAGTGCCGGCTACGATGCCAACCACGACGATCCCCTAGCTGGTATCTCCCTCCGTCCCGACGATTTCGGCACATTCACCACCCAAATCCGCGATCTAGCCCCCCGCCTCATGTTCGGCCTCGAAGGCGGCTACGATCTCCCCAGCCTCTCCGCCTCTGTCTGCGCCACGATCGCCGCCTATCTCGAACCCACTCCCACCCCTTCCTGATTGGGGTTGATTAAGCCACAGGAGTCACCAGAGTTAGAAGATGGCGAGCAGTAGTTAGAAGATGGCGAGCAGTAGTTAGAAGATGGCGAGCAGTAGTTAGAAGATGGCGAGCAGTAGTTAGAAGATGGCGAGCAGTAGTTAGAAGATGGCGAGCTAGAAGCTCGCACTACAACAGAAAATTAATACATCAGTAGTGTGAGCCTCTGGCTCACTAACTCTTCGATTGGCTCACTAACTCTTCGATGTGGATGGAGCAGGAGCCATCCGGATCAGATGATGGGTTTTGATCCAATCGTGAAAAGCGGCGAGGCGTTCATTTCCTGGCCGCTTTTCACTCAAATCTTGAAACGAGACAATCCGCGTTGCATCACTGATCGCGAATTAGCTCTTCCCAATCACCCTTTACCACAGGCCGCGGATCGGTTCCGGTTGCATCCGGCTCGCCAATTCATCCGCCACACCTGCGGGGATCAAGACGCGATTAATCGCATGGATCACGCCATTGCTCGCGGGCACATCGGGCATAATCACACTACCGTTATTGACCACCACTTTATCGGGGTCAACCCGCACGGCCAGGCCGCCATTCAAGGTTTCCACTGGGCCCGTTTCGAGGTCGCTCGACATCACTTCACCGGGGACGACGTGGTAGGTGAGGATTTCGGTGAGTAAGTCGCGGTTTTCGGGTTTGAGGAGGGCATCAACAACACCATCGGGGAGTTCTGCAAAGGCTTCGTCAGTCGGTGCGAACACGGTGAACGGCCCTTCTCCAGAAAGCGTTTCAACCAAACCAGCGGCTTGAACGGCTGCCACCAAGGTTTCAAAGGATTCGTTACCGCTGGCCACATCGACAATCGTGCCGGGGGTTTCGGCTTGAGCCACTTGGATCGGAGCTTCGGGCTGGGGTTCTGCTTGTACGGGAAGGGCGATCGCGCCCCCCAAACCGATCACGGCCGCGAGAACCATCAAGGATTGAGAGAAGGGTTGTACGGTCATGGCAATGTAAAGTTTTGCGAAGTCTACTCCCCCAGTCTAAGTCAGTTTTTTTGAAGATGGTGGCGATTGGGGGCTGGGATACGCCGAATGTCGGAGCGCGATCGCGCTCACTGCACCGGCCGCCAACTATCGAGTAACTGCTGTAACTCGGTGAGGTTGGCTAAGTAGCGATCGAGTCCCTGTTTTTGCACTGCTAAAAACGCCAGAATTTGATCCACTTCCGCCTCGCGGGTTTCCCGTTCTTTCAAGAGGCGATCGAATTCCGCCAAAAAGCGGTTGATATAGTCATTAATTTGCTTTTCAACCAGGCCAAAATCCTCCGCCACCTGTTGTTTGATCACCCGCTCGACAACCAGTAAACTGCCCCGCGTTTGGGAATCAATTTCATACTGAATTGCTTCGATGGTTTGGCGCAGATCAATTTCATAATAGGAGCGGTGATCATCCACTTGAATATCCACTTCATAATCCCGACAGAGGGCGCTTTTCTTTTCACGAGTCCAGCGGGTATAGTTTTCCGTTTGTTGTTGAACTTGAGTATCAATGCCTTTAAAATCAAACACCAACATTTGAATCGGATTGATATTCATCGAAATTTCCAAGGCTTCCCCTAAATATTGCGATAACTCATCGGAAATATCTTGGATATTACGCTGCATTTCGTCCACCAATTCCCGCCGAATTTGCGTACCGTAGCGGGATAGATGATCCTGGGTATTTGTCCACCAATCTTTAATCAGCAGGGAACAAAAGCGGTTAATATCTTGCTTGACCTGTTCAACTTCCGCTTCGCCGTTGCAGTGGATCGCGTAGGGATTTTCCGCATCATCGGCGATGAATTTTCGCACCACGGATTTAAAGGAGTCGGCGAGGTTTTGGGGAACGTGAAAATTGGGAGGATCGGAAGGGTTGGCGGGATCGGGTTCGGGGGCACTGTAGGGATTAAAATCGGAAAACCGATATTGAACAAACAGATCAAATTCCTGTTGAATGGCGATCTTGGCATGTTCGGCAAAGTCGGTAATTTGCCAGCGAAATTGTTCAACGAGTTTTTGTTCTTGATCTTCGACTAAGCGTTTAACGCCGCGAATTTGAATAATCGCATTTTTTGCCAAGCGTTTGTATTCTTCCATTCGTTGGCGGAGGGGTTGAATTTCAATGCTCCAGCCTTGAATGCGGGTGTTGAGAATATCTTCAATGGCGTGGGCAGATTTATCGAGCTTGGCGGCCACATCCCGCAGCAAATTCCAGCCGGAATTACGGACAATGTCGGATAATATCGATTGTTCAATGCTGGGGATGAGGCTATCTTGGAGGGCGCGATCGGCGACTTTATAGGGGGAGGGCATGAGCAGATCGCCGTCGGGGGTTTCTTCGGCGTAGCGGCCGGAAAAGAAGCGTTTGAAGTCTTTTAAATGGGTTTCGCTGGCGCGATCGCTCTGAATCAATTTCGCCAGCAACCCCTGCCAAGCACTGGCGGGATAGATCACCGGATTCCGAATGCCGAACTCTTGGAGGCTACGGCGCAGATCGTCGATGACATGGGCGATGGGGCGGTCTTCTTCGGTTTTGCGGTCGATTTTGTTAAGGATGAAATAAACGGCGCGTTGGCTGCGTTCGAGGAATTCACCGCGATGTTGGGTGAGGTTGTGCAGCAGTTCGGAGTTGGTGCTGTCTTTAAAGGAGGAGTAATCCAACAGGAAGATGATCACCTCACAGTTGCGCAGCGCGTCGAGGGTGGTTTCGCGCAGGTAGAGGGTGTCGAGGGCGGTGTCGCGCCATTCGTTGGGGCCGGGGGTATCAACGAGGGTGAAGCCGTTGAGACAGGTGTAGTGATCGAGGGCGGCGATGGGGTGGTAAAGCTCGAAGCGGGTGGTGCGATCGCGGTTACCCGTGGCGCGAATCAGATGGGTGCGTTGGAGGAATTGCTGACGGATGAAGTGGGAATCGCCCTGGGCAATGGTGACGGGGTGGCGTTCGGTTTCGCGATATTCGAGCAGGTAGGGGATTTGACCGGGTTCGATGGGTTTAATTTCCGTGCGGCAGACGGTGCAGGATTCGGTTTCCGAAGCAAGGACATCGGCCCCGATCAAGGCGTTGAGAAAGGTACTTTTCCCGGCCTTCATCGCGGCGATCACCGCCACTTGGTAGCGTTGCTCGTGGAGGGCGTAGAGGGTGTGTTCAATGTCAGTTTCAAGGCTGCGGAGGGTGGAGCGATCTGCTTCGGGGGCGACTTGCTTGGCGCGGAGGTTTTGCAAGAACTGCACCAAGAGCATCCCTAAATTATGTAAATTCTCGTAGGCGGCTTGAAACTGCTGGGAAGACATCTTACGGCTGCTGTTGACGGGTGAATTGGAGTTGTACCGCTAACGCGAGCAGGCCGACGGCGGCGATCGCAAAAACAACTGTCCCCAGTGTAGCGACTCCCACCACGAGGGTACGCACGGCCACAGCGAGATTCATGGCTGTGGCGTTCACGGTGGGCAGGGGCTTGGTGGCGAAGGTGGTGGCAATGTTACTGGTGAGGAAATAGAGGGCTGTACCGAGGGAGCCTGCGATCGCAGCACCCGTGAGACAGCGGAGGGGAGTCGTAGCGGGAGTATCGGGCGCAGGTTGGGTCATGGGTTGCTGAAATGATTCTCCATCGATTTTATCGGGGGCGATCCCGAAACGCAAAAACAATTCCGTTAAAATACGGGCAAACATTGCCAGGTAAGGTCAGAACGAATGCAGATTCATCACATTCAGTTTTATGTTCATGATGCACGCTACTGGCAAACGTGGTTTGTGCAGAAACTTGGCTTTACGGCTCTACCGATTCGGGTTGATGGCGATACGATGAATGGTGATGTGGTCTGTGGTACGGTGCGGCTCCGTCTCGCTTCGGCCCGCACTGACCACAGCCCCGTGGCGGACTACCTTCAAACCCATAGCCCTGGGGTGAGTGCGATCGCCTTTACCGTGGCTGATCCCGATGCGATCGTCACCCGCGCCCAAGCCCACGGCGGCCACATCCAACCCACCCCCTACAGCACCGCCCCCACCCTAATCACCCCTTGGGGCCTCCATCATCCCCTGCTGCGCACCCTTCCCCCCCAACTCCCCCGCCAAACCTCCACCCTGGCGATCGATCACATCGTTCTCAACGTCCCCAGGGGCGAACTCGATGCTGCCGTTGCCTGGTATCAAGCCGTCTTTGGCCTCGTCCCCCAACAGCGTTTTGATATTCGCACCCATACCTCCGGACTCCATTCCCAAGTCCTCACCCACCCTGAAACCGGCCTGCAACTCCCGATCAACGAACCCAGCACCCCCAATTCCCAAATCCAAGACTTTCTCCACCACAACGGCGGCCCCGGCATCCAACATATCGCCCTCGCCCCCGCCGCTATCCTCCCCATGACCCAACGCCTCCGCCAAGCGGGGGTACAGTTTCTCTCTGTGCCAACCCAGTACTACGCCACCGTTGAGGAAAAATATCCCCGCCTGCCCCTCAGTGCCGAAGATTGGCGAGCCATCCGCGCCGCCCAAATCCTCGTTGATTGCCCCCACCCCGAAACTCTTTTGCTGCAAATCTTCACCAAGCCGATTTTTGATCAACCCACCTTTTTCCTGGAACTAATCGAACGTCGCCACCAGGCCCAAGGGTTTGGCGAGGGAAATTTTCAAGCGTTATTTGAAGCGATCGAACTCCACCAACGGCGCAATTCACCCATTGCCGCCAGGAGCAAAGGCAACTAGAATAGAAGTTTTACGAATTTTCCCTTTTGCATTTCTGTTGAGATTCGCCCATGCGTGACAATTGGATTACCCCGGCTGATCGGTTAAGGGCATTACCGCCTTACGTGTTTGCTCGCTTGGACGAATTAAAAGCCCGTGCCCGTGAGCAGGGTTTGGATTTGATTGATTTGGGGATGGGAAACCCGGACGGGATGGCTCCCCGGCCGGTGATTGAGGCGGCGACGGCGGCCTTTGAAAATCCGTTGGTGCATGGCTATCCGCCCTTTGAGGGGACGGGGGATTTTCGAGATGCGATCGCCCGCTGGTATAAACGGTGCTACAGCGTCGATCTTGACCCCGATAGCGAAGCCCTACCCCTCTTGGGATCAAAAGAAGGCTTAACCCACCTCGCCCTCGCCTATGTGAATCCGGGGGATGTGGTGCTGGTTCCGAGTCCGGCCTATCCGGCCCATTTTCGCGGCCCGATGATTGCCGGGGCCGAAATTGCCCCGATGGAACTCAACGCCGCCCAAGATTGGCTAATTGACCTGAGCCGAATTCCCGAAGAGCAGGCCCGCCGCGCTAAAATCCTCTATTTCAACTATCCGAACAATCCCACCACCGCCACAGCACCCCGCGAGTTTTTCGAGGAAATCGTTAAATTTGCGCGGCATTATGAAATTCTGCTGGTGCATGATCTCTGTTACGCAGAATTGGCGTTTGATGGCTATCAACCCACGAGCTTGCTCGAAATTCCCGGCGCGAAGGAGATCGGGGTTGAATTCCATACCCTGTCGAAAACCTACAATATGGCCGGGTGGCGTGTGGGGTTTGTGGTGGGCAATGCCCAGGTGATTCAGGGCTTACGGACGTTAAAAACGAACCTGGATTATGGGATTTTCTCTGCGATTCAGGCCGCTGCTCAAACGGCGTTGCAGTTGCCCGATGAATATGTGCAACGGGCCCAACGCCGCTATCAGGAGCGGCGGGACTTTGTGATTGCGGGGTTGGGTGAGTTGGGCTGGTCTGTGGCTCCGACGAAGGCGACGATGTATCTGTGGATTCCCTGTTCGGTGGGGATGAGTTCGACGGATTTCGCCCTGGATCTGCTGCAAAAAACGGGGGTGGTGGTCACGCCCGGTAATGCGTTTGGCGAGGCGGGAGAGGGCTATGTGCGGGTGAGTTTGATCGCGGATTGCGATCGCCTCGGTGAAGCGATCAACCGCCTCAAACAGGCCGGAATTCGCTACGACTACAGTACCGTGCCGTCTCATTAGCTCCCCGCCCCACCCAGAGCGCAAGCCCCGCCAGGGATTTCAATCCCTGGCTCAGAGCGCAAGTAGGCTAACGCCTACTTGCGCTCTGAGCCAAGAACTTCAGTTCTGGGCGGTGATGGGCTGCTTCAATCTACCGCATCGCCCCGAATTCACCCGATCGCGCTTCAATTTGTATCCCTCGTACTACGGCATCATCGCCAAACCCTCTACAATTGCGGCGTAAATTTTGGTGAATCTGTGCGGTATGACTTCTGATCCCGTCTCGCAACCTCAACCCCCAACCCCTGAACCCGAAAGCGGGTTAAGCAAATTTTTCCATCTCGCGGAACTCAAAACCGATGTCCGCACCGAAGTGATCGCTGGGGTGACGACTTTTTTCACCATGGCCTATATTTTGGTGGTCAACCCGGTGATTCTGTCTAACGCAATTTTCCTGGAAGAATCTGGGGATCTCTTTGGTGAAATTGCGATCGCCACGGCCCTATCCGCCGCGATCGCCACCCTGATCATGGGGCTGTACGGCAACTTTCCCTTCGCCCTCGCCCCCGGCATGGGCTTAAATGCCTACTTTGCCTTTTCCGTCGTCATTGGCCTCGGCATCGATTGGCGCGTTGCCCTGGCCGCCGTCTTTATTGAAGGCATCATTTTCATCATCCTCACCCTGACCAACATTCGCGCCCAGATCGTCAGCGTCATTCCCGAATGTATCAAACACGCCACCGCCGCCGGGATTGGTCTATTCATCGCCTACATTGCCCTTTCCGGCAGCACGGAAGTCGGCGGCGCGGGGCTAATCGTCCCCTACGAAGCCACGATCACCACCCTCGGCGATCTGAGTAACCCCAATACTTTAATGGCGATCGCCGGTATCTTCATCACCTCCGCCTTCGTCGCTCGCCGCGTCAAAGGTGCATTACTCTGGGGCATTCTCGCCACCGCTGTTTTGGGGTGGATTCTCGGCATTGCCTCCCCCCCCGAAGGCATTGTCGCTCTGCCTCAATTGCCCGTCGATCTCATCGGTCAGGCCTTTGTCGGGATCGGTCAACTGGGCAGCATCAACATCGGGCAACTCTTCTCGGTGATCTTTGTCTTCCTATTTGTGGACTTGTTCGATACCGTGGGAACCCTGACCGGGTTGGGCATCAAAGCCGGCTACATCAATGAAGAGGGCGAATTTCCCAACGTCAATAAAGCCTTCATGGCCGATGCCATCGGCACCACCGCCGGCGCACTCCTGGGCACTTCCACCGTCACCAGCTACATCGAATCCGCCTCTGGCGTGGCCGAAGGGGGGCGCAGTGGCTTAACGGCGGTGAGCAGTGCGGTGCTCTTTACCCTGTCGATTTTGTTTATTCCCCTCTTGGCAGCAATTCCGGGGTTTGCCACGGCTCCGGCCTTGGTGATTGTCGGGGTGTTGATGGCGGGCAGTTTACGCTATGTCCGTTGGGATGATCCGGCAGAATCGATTCCCTCGTTCTTAACGATTCTGATCATGCCCTTGAGCTATTCCATCGCCGAAGGTCTGGCGGTGGGGCTGATTACCTATCCCATCCTCAAGACCATGCAGGGTAAATTCCAGGAAACCAAGGTGGCGATGTGGGTGCTGGCGGTTTTGTTTGTGGTGAAGTTTGCGATCGCATAGCCACCATCAACACCGGGTGAAAACAGTCCGCCCAACCCTAACGAATGGAAAAAAACCATAATCCATTCCCAAAAAGAGGCCGATTCCCAAACTCAGCGGAATTCTCCTCAGACGTTCAACCCCAATCTAATCCACGAAACCTGGCAAAACCAAAGCAGTACCTTACAATGGAATTGTGCGGAGACGAAAGTTTCCGTTCACTCCTCACACCACTTTCCCGCCCAAGCGATTGGGCGGTTTTTTCGTGCCGTGCTTCTCTGGGCCACCCCTCGATCCCCACCGCCCAATGTCCTAGAGTTGCTTAACCCGGCAAAGGCAACGCTCCAAGTCTTAAGAAACACAACAGTATTGAAGTGTTAATGTTCAAATCAGTTCCATAAGATATGGAGGAATGGGTGCTTTTACTATGTTAGAATTGCCCAGTATAATGATAGACCGGTAAAGGAATCCCAACCCAATGACCGAACCAGTTACAGATAAAGAATTTAAAGCCGTTGTATTAGATAGCGACATTCCTGTCCTTGTTGACTTTTGGGCACCTTGGTGTGGACCCTGCCGAATGGTTGCCCCTGTGGTTGACGAAATCGCTCAACAATATGATGGCAAAGTAAAAGTGGTCAAGCTCAACACCGATGAAAACCCTGCTGTGGCAAGTCAATATGGGATTCGGAGTATTCCCACGTTGATGATTTTCAAAGGCGGTCAGCGTGTTGATATGGTGGTTGGGGCAGTTCCGAAAACGACTCTAGCCAGTACCCTCGAAAAATATCTTTAACATTGCTGTTCAGACTTGCCAGCGATCGCACCCCCAAGCCAAACCCCTCTTTCAACCCAGAGGGGTTTGGTTTAGGGCGTAACACCTCGGAGTCGCGGAGAAGCGGCGATCTTTCCATTCCCGTCCGGAATTCCGGTAAAATAGATCACCTTACTCCATCCTCGCTCCTATGGTTACTCCAGACGCAGCCCCCGACGATCTGAGCCATGCTCTCACCACACTGCTCGATCGCTGGGACAAACTCCAGCATCAAAAATATGTTAAGCGTGCTCTGAATGTGATCCTCCGCCTCACGGAGGAACAGGTGGATCGCCTCGATTGGAAAATTCTCACCGCCGCGATAGAAGACCTTGAAGGTGGTTTCCAGGTCTTCTATCCCCATCGCCACGTTCGCAAAGTGAGTATTTTCGGCTCGGCCCGTACCCCGGCGGATCAACCCATTTATAAAATGGCTGTGGATTTTGCCCACCGCATGACCCAACAGGGGTTTATGGTGATTACCGGTGCGGGGGATGGCATCATGGCGGCGGGCAATGAAGGCGCAGGCCGTGAGCAGTCCTTTGGTTTAAATATTCAGCTTCCCTTTGAGCAAGGGGCGAATGCGTACATTGCCGGGGATGACAAGCTGATGAGCTTTAAATATTTCTTTACCCGGAAGTTGTTTTTCCTGCGGGAAAGTGATGCGATCGCTCTGTTTCCCGGTGGATTTGGCACGTTAGACGAAGCGTTTGAGAGTTTGACCCTCTTGCAAACGGGGAAATATGGCCCCGCTCCGGTGGTGTTGATCAATGAACCGGGTAGCGACTATTGGAATTCCCTCGATGAACATATCCGCGAACACCTGCTGCGGGAAGGCTTAATCAGCCCCGATGACCCCAGCATCTACACAATTACCGATGATCTGGATCTCGCCTGTGGGGTGATTAACCGCTTTTATCGGGTCTATCATTCAAGCCGCTATGTGGATCACAAGTTCGTGATGCGCTTGAATAGTGAACTGGCCGACGATGCGATCGCATTTCTCAACCGCGAGTTTAGCGACATTTTAGTGCAGGGCGCGATCGAAAAATGCACCGCACTCCCCACAGAACAGGATGACGGCACGCTCCATTTACCCCGCCTCCAGTTTGAATTCAACCAAAAGGACGCGGCCCGCCTGATCCAAATGATCAGCAAAATCAATCAATTGGGCGCATTCTTACCCGAAAGTGACCACCCAGAACGCAAGTAAAGCGCGATCGCACCCTGGCTCTTGGGTCTCAAACTCATGCCATAGCCCAGCCAAAATGATGCGCGATCGTAGGGTGGCTTAGGCGGCTTAAACCCCCGCTATCACTGCAATCTAGCAATCCACCGTAACCCACCGCTTCAGGTATAGCTCAAACAAGGGGCGAATCCTAAACCTTTCGCCTGGTTGACTGACTTGATCGCCCTCACCCCCAACCCCTCTCCCAGAGGGCGAGGGGAGCCGATCCATTTTTCCAGTTCCCTCTCCCAGAGGGAGAGGGCTAGGGTGAGGGCTTTCCGGGATCTGGCTCATCAGTTTTGTCAGCCAACCAGGTCTTTCGCTCACAGCACAACTGGATTGAAATTTCCCAGAGCCACAGGAGCGGGATTTTTAAGTTAAATGTTTAGCCATAATATAGCGGGAAATGGGAGACAGAGGATAGGTTGACATACTCCCCCACTAAACCCTACGGGCTATAGTGGGGGATTCTGAACAGCCAGTTACCTGACCATTTATCCACTCAAACAACGAGAGTTGCAGAGGGTTGCTAGGCTCAACGACTAACGCCATTGATTTATCC
>NZ_JAQMTY010000147.1 GCF_028330765.1 Spirulina subsalsa CS-330
CCAAATTGGCTAGAGCAGATTTTTCTCTCATCACAAAGAATCAGCCCTACCTTTTTAAGGGGGGCTAGGGGGGATCGAGAGAAGGTGAACATCGTTAAGAGCAGTTTGTGTATAAGCAGTAGCCCACAGGGCGAGGGGCTTCTAAACCCTCACCCCAAACCCCTCTCCCACAGGGCGAGGGGCTTCTAACCCTCACCCCAAACCCCTCTCCCACAGGGCGAGGGGCTTCTAACCCTCACCCCAAACCCCTCTCCCACAGGGCGAGGGGCTTCTAATTTGTACGTGATGATTCCTGAGCAAGCTGTCAAGGGCTTGTCATGCCTGCGTTGGTTCGACGGGGGTTTTTGATTAGCGGGAGAGGTCACTATCGCCGGGTTTGAAACCGCGCCGTTTCATGTAGTCGCGGAGGGCTTGGGTGAGTTCGGTGTCTTGGGAGGCGGTGCGAGCGCCCACTTCGGCAGACCAGCGTTTGAGGTCTTCGATCTGGTCGCGGGCGATCGCAGCTAAGGGCACGGTATCTTCCACGGCTCGCAAAATATCCGTATCCACAAAGTCCCGCCGTTGCCCATCTTGACCTTCGGCGAAGGCTTGGTGCATTGCGTCGAAAATCACTTGCTCAATTTCTGCGCCGCTAAAGTCTTTGGTCTGTTTGGCGAGGAGCGATCGGTTAAATTCCCGCAGGCGAGAGGGGCGCAGGCGTTGGAGATGAACGTTAAAAATTTCTTGGCGTTCTTTTTCTGTAGGCAGGTTGAGGAAGAAAATCTCATCAAAGCGGCCTTTGCGGAGGAGTTCGGCGGGCAAAATGCGCACATTGTTGGCGGTGGCGACGATGAAAACCGGGGCGGTTTTTTCCTGCATCCAGGTGATCAACGCCCCAAACATCCGCCGCGATGTGCCGGAATCACCATCGACACCGCCGCTAATGTTGCCGAAGGCTTTATCGATTTCATCAATCCACAAGACGCAGGGGGCGATCGCTTCTGTAATCTGAATCATCCGCCGCACCCGGCTTTCACTTTCCCCCACCAAACCGCCAAACAATCGCCCCGTATCCAACCGCAACAGGGGCAACCGCCATTCATGGGCGATGGTTTTCGCTGACAGTGATTTTCCTGTGCCTTGAATGCCGACGAGGAGCACGCCTTTCGGGTTGGGAATCCCATAGCGGCGGGCTTCTTCGGTAAAGGCATCCTTGCGCAACCGGACCCACTGCTTGAGATTTTCCAAGCCTCCCACACTTTTGAGGGAAGCTTGGGCGGCGTAGAATTCCAGCAATCCCGTTTGGCGAATGGCCTGCTTTTTTTCCTCTAGGGCGCTTTCAATATCGGCGGCGTTCACTTCTCCTTTGGCGGCGAGGGCACGGGCGAGGACGCGCTGAATCCGGGTGCGGCTCAAGCCTTGGCAGGCGTTGACGAATTGTTCTTTGGCGAGGGTGTTGAGGCGGAGTTGATCGGGGGTGACGGCAGCGGTGAGGAGATGAGCGATCGCGCCTTCATCGGGTAACGGACAGTCAATCACCGTTACCTCTTCGGCCAGTTCCGGCGGCACGATCAGGGTGTGACTGGTCAGAATTAACGTGTGGTGGGTATATTTCAAATCCGCCGCCAGATTCTTCAACTCCCGAATCACCGGGGCATTGGACGGATTGTGGGGATATTGCAAAATAAAATGCAAATCTTTTAACACAAAGAGGGTCGGCTCGACTTCCTCCGTCCGCACCCGTCCCAAGGCTCCCATCACCGAATTGCGGTGGGTGCTGTTATCTTGCCAACCCCGCACTAAGTCCCACACCAACAGTTGCCGCTGGGGAATGAGGTGCTGCGCCACCTGGGCCAACTCCTGTAAGACCGGCTCTTCTTCCGGCGTGACGATGTAGAGCAGGGGATAGCGAGCGCGAATTAACAGATCAAGATCGAGCATGACAGAGACGGTCGGGGTTGAGTAGACGGCCGAGGGCAACAATCAAAACTGCCACCATTCAGCGCCCAAAAATACAATTCCTGGCCACGACCGAGGGGATAGTCTTCGTCGGGTTCGGCTTCACTCTGCTTCAAGCCATGGAGCAAGAGCAGTTCATTGGTCGAATCCACCACAGCGTGAAACCCTGCCGAGAGCATGACAGAACTGCCGCTGAGGGATGCGCCGATGAATTTTGCGATCGCAATGGCCAGATTCGCGGCCAGGGCGGCATAAATAGAGCGTTTGCCCAACGTGCAAGCTGGAGGCATTCCCTCACGCGGCGGCTCACCCTAGAGCATCGGGCGGTTTTCCGGCACTTTCGTTTCCATTTTGGACTTGGCCTTGTTGGCACTGCGGCGGAGGGCTTGAAGGCGGGTTTCGTAACGCTTCCGGACGCGGCGGTTAGGGGTTTGCTCCACTAAGGTTTTGAGGGCACTGCCGAGGCTCTTATAGGCGTTGGGGAGGCTGTAGCCGAAGCGGGTGGCGAGGGCGATCGCCCGTTGATCCGCTTCGAGGGCTTCTTCGAGCCGTTTATCACCATTGTTTTTCTGCCAGAGGCGAAAGCCCGAAACCCCACAAAGGGCCAACGCCAAGAGGAGCAAAAGGCCATCTTGCACCCACAGTTCACCCACAGCCCCGCCTAAGCCAATGGCGAGGGCGGCCATTTCCCATCCTTCTTTCGGAATCGTGTCGTTTTGAATCCGCCCCACTTCATGCCAAAACAAGAGGTTACGCTGATCGATCGCCAGGTTATCCCACTTGGCTAGATCAATTTGGATTTCAATTTCGTCCCGTCCCAATTCTTCACAGCGCACGAGGGGCGGATTCACTTCGGTGGTTGCTTCCACCATCACCCAGCTTTGTAATTCCGGGGGGAGAAGGGTTTTTAAACGCCGAAGCTCACTCATTTCGGCGCGGGCAGAAGCGGCGGCATAGGATGTCATAGATTCTTCAGGTGTCCTGTAACTCTGCGTTGCTGTTCTTTATCTTATCGTCTCTCGATTCAGGGTCTGCGAAAAAGCTATGAGAATCTTGGTTCAAGGGTGCGATCGCTGAGCCAAAATACCCACCTAAGCCCCATCAAGCACCGCCTGCTCAATCTGACGCAGGGCCGTGTCAAAGTCATCATTGACGATCTGCACATCAAATTCATCACTGGCGGCGAGTTCGGTTTGGGCGTGTTCTAAGCGTTGCTGAATTACCGGGTCGGCATCCGTGCCGCGATCGCGCAAGCGTCGTTCCAACTCATCCAAAGACGGGGGCAAAATAAAGACCCGAAACGCCGCCGGGAACGTCTGCCGAATCACCCGCGCCCCCACCAGTTCAATTTCTAAAATCACCGTTTTCCCGGCGGCAATTTCCGCCTCCACGGCCCCACGGGGCGTACCGTAGAGATTCCCGGCATATTCCGCCCATTCCAACAGTTGATCCGTGGCGATCATCTCTTCAAAGGTGGTGCGATCGACAAAGTAATACTGTTGCCCATGGACTTCGCCCGGTCGCGGCTGCCGTGTGGTTGCAGAGATGGACAGATGCAATTCCGGATGGGCGCTTAACAAGGCTTTGACCAAGGTTCCTTTTCCCACGCCGCTCGGCCCGGTCAAGACGACGAGCCGACCCAGGGATGTAGACGGCTGGCATACTTGAGGGGTGAGGGTTTCAGACTGCATGGGGTGGAGAGGATGGGAGAATGGGGTTAAGACGAAGCTGCGGAGCCATCTTTGTGTAACAGAAAGCGATGGGCAACGGTTTCGGGCTGAATGGCCGAGAGAATGACATGACTCGAATCGGTAATGATCACGGCGCGGGTTCGTCGTCCGTAGGTGGCATCCACAAGCTGACCGCGATCGCGAGCTTCTGTAATGATACGCTTAATAGGGGCCGATTCGGGACTGATGATCGCAATGATCCGGTTCGCCGAAACAATATTCCCAAAGCCGATATTAATGAGTTGAATATCCATAAAGACCGAGCGGCGCTGCCGTCTTGAAGGGACGTTAAAGGCGTTTTGAGCGCTATTCCCACCATGGTAACGAAAATCTTTCAGCGCACCATTATCCGGCTCTCCCCCTGACCTCGCCCACGCCTATGCAAGCTTTTGACTACACCACCTTGGTGGCCATTTGTGCCGAACTCCAAACGGACTGGATTCCGGCCCGCGTCGAACAGGTCTATCAGCGCGATCGCCATACTCTCCACATTGCCCTGCGCACCCTCAGCCGCCGCGATTGGCTCACCCTCTGCTGGCATCCCCAACTGGCGCGGCTGGGCATCGGCACAGCCCCACCCCGCACCCCGGACACCTTCACCCTCAGCGACCAACTCCGCCACCAACTCAACGGCTTGGCATTAGTTGCGATCGCCCTGATTCAACCCTGGGAGCGCGTTGTGGATTTGCAGTTTGCCCGCCGACCGGGAGAAGATCCCCTCTGGCATCTCTATGTGGAAATCATGGGCAAATATAGCAACGTCATCCTCACCGATGGCCCTGGGCAAATTGTCACCACCGCCCATCAAGTCAACGCCCAACAATCCCGCGTCCGCACCGTTCAAACCGGCCAAACCTACGAACCACCGCCCCCCCTCCTCGGCGATATCCCCGATCGCACCGAAGCCTTTGCCCAGTGGCAGGAGCGGGTGAGTTTAGTGCCCGGTACGCTGAAAAAACAATTACTCAAGGTGTATCGGGGCGTGAGTCCGGCGGTGGTGACTTGGCTGACCGAGCGGGCGAAGTTAGATGCCCAAACCGTCACAACGCAACTCACCCCGCAACAGTGGCAAGACCTCTGGCAACAGTGGCAAACCTGGCTCAATTGCTTAAAGGCTCAAGAGTTTACCCCAACGCAATTGCCCCAGGGTTATACGGTGTTGCCCGGTGTGACGGGGCGGAAGGTTGCCACGGTGCAAGACCTGGTGGATCGGTATTACAGCACCGAGGCGCAACAGCAGCAATTCCAGCAACTTCACCACCAACTGAGCCAAAAGGTGAAAACCCTGGCGGCCAAGGTGCGGCAAAAATGCGAGACCTTCCGCGATCGCCTCTCCCAATCGGATGATGCTCAACAGTTTCGCGATCAGGCGGATCTCCTCATGGCCTATCTCCATCAATGGCAACCGGGACAAGTTGCGATCGCCCTCCCCGATTTCACCACAGGCGACCCGGTGACGATCCCCCTCAACCCCGAAAAAAACGCCGTTCAAAACGCCCAAGCTCTGTATAAGCAACACCAAAAGTTAAAGCGGGCGCGATCGGCTGTGGAGCCATTACTGGCTACGGCTCAGGCGGAATTGGACTATTTAGAACAGATTGAAGCCGCATTGCAGCAGTGCGATCGCCAGTCCCTGGATGATGAACTGGCTGCCCTGCTCGAAATTCGCACCGAACTGATTCAACAAGGCTATCTCGACCCCGGCAAGGAACGCGCCAACAATACCGCTCCGGAATCCCAACCCCGCCGCTACCGCACCCCCTCCGGGTTTGAACTCTGGGTCGGCCGCAACAACCGCCAAAACGATCACCTGACGTTTCGCACAGCGGGGGAATATGACCTCTGGTTCCATGCTCAGGAAATTGCCGGGAGTCATGTCCTGTTGCGGTTGGAGCCGGGAACCGTGCCGGAGGAGCAGGATCTCCAATGTGCGGCGAATATGGCGGCCTATTACAGTCGCGCTCGGCAGAGTGATCAAGTGCCGGTAGTTTACACGCAGCCCAAATTTGTGTATAAACCAAAGGGTGCGAAGCCGGGAATCGCGATTTATCAGCGCGAACAGGTGATCTGGGGGCGATCGCAACAAGCCCAAGCCTATCTCAACACACAAAACCCAGAAAATCACTCATAATTTTGTTGAAACGTCTGTCATTCCTGCTACACTGTGTTGACGTAAAGAAATATTTCAAGTGATTGCCTTGGACGGTGCGCTTGGATTTTTTCATGCGAATTCAAACGACAGACTTAAGTTAATGTCAGCCCACAGTCCTCCCTGTGGGCTTTTTTCATCCTGAAGTTGAGCCTTGAGTACCCTTGTGAAGCCATAAAGAAAACTTTGACAAAGTTATGTCATCTTGTTATGGTGGTAATTGTGCTCGAAACATTCAGCACCAGCCAGGATAGCTCAGTTGGTAGAGCAGAGGACTGAAAATCCTCGTGTCGGCGGTTCAATTCCGCCTCCCGGCATCTTTCCAGCGCCCCGTGACGATCATTTGAGGATCGTTTGATGATCGGTTAAGGCGTTTAAGCCTCCGTTCTCAGGGCTACTGCTTATACATAACTTGCAAATACTGACCTAAGCTGCGATCGATCCCCCTAAATCCCCCTTTTTTAAGGGGGACTTTGAGCAGCTATCCCCTTTTTCAAGGGGGACTTTGAGCAGCTATCCCCTTTTTCAAGGGGGACTTTGAGCAGCTATCCCCTTTTTCAAGGGGGACTTTGAGCAGCTATCCCCTTTTTTAAGGGGGACTTTGAGCAGCTATCCCCTTTTTCAAGGGGGACTTTGAGCGGCTCCCCCCTTTTTTAAGGGGGGCTGGGGGGGATCACGAGAGTTTTGGAACTTAAAATCGATTGATGTTTAAGCCTCCGTTCTCAGGGTGGAGCGTCCATGAAAAATCGCTGCCCTGTTGTGGGTGGGCAGCGATCGCGTAGGGTTTAATCACATTGCTTCTGTTCTACCATGGCTAACCGTGTTTTTACGGTCACTTCACAGAAAAAACGTAATCGGGCCTGTCGAATCCTCAGATTTTAACCGTAAAAACACGGAAACTTCACAATCATTCCCCGTCAACCTAACAAGACGAACCAACACAGGGCAGGGGGGACGGGTTTAAGCGGTGGAGCACTTGTTGTAGGGCCATCACCGTCCAATCAATATCTTCGGGGGTGGTGTCGCGACCGAGGGAAAAGCGGATGCCTTGGCGGGCTTGGATTTCACCGTAGCCGAGGGCGGTGAGGATCGGGCTGGGGCTGGCTTGGCCACTGTGGCAGGCGGAACCGGCGCTGAGGGCAATGCCGGCAAGATTCATCTGGCGCACGATCGCCCGCCCGGTGATCTCCGATGGAAAATCGCGCAGGACAAAACTAGCGTGGTGGGGGAGGCGATCGCGCCGATGGCCTGTGAGTTGGAAATAGGGGCAGGCTTCAAGGCGGGTAATGAGGCGATCGCGCAACTGCTCTAAGCGGTGTGCTTCCGTCGGCAACTGTTCCTGGGCCAATTGAGCCGCTAACCCAAACCCGGCCAAGGTCGGCACGGCTTGGGTTCCGGAGCGCAATTGATGTTCTTGGCCACCTCCTGCCAAGAGGGGAACCAGTTCCACGCCGGGCCGGACGTAGAGTGCGCCGGAACCTTGGGGGCCGTAGAGTTTATGACCCGATACGGATAGCAAATCCACATCTAAGGCTTGGACATCGAGGGGGAGCCGCCCCGCCACTTGTACCGCGTCGGTGTGGAAAAGAATGCGATGGCGGCGGGCGATTTGCGCTAATTCTGCGATCGCCTGCACCGTGCCGATTTCGCTTTGGCCGTAGATGATCGAAACCAAAACCGTATTGGGTTGGAGGGCGGCGAGGAGTTCGAGGGGGTTAATTTTGCCCGTGGCATCAACGGGGAGTTCCGTCACCTGCCAACCCCGCGCCGCTAGTTGACGGGCCGGGGCAGCGATCGCCGGATGTTCCACCGCTGAAATAATGATGTGCTGCGGCGTGGGGTAGCGGTGAGCCACTCCAAAGATGGCGAGGTTATCCGCTTCCGTTCCCCCAGAGGTGAAGTGAATACTATCGGCGGTGGGGGCATTGAGCAATTGCGCCACTTGCCAGCGGGCCGTTTCGAGGGCGATCGCCGCCCGCTCCCCCCAATGGTGCAGACTGGAGGGATTGCCCCAGAGCGTCGCGCCCTGGTGGTGCAACGTTGCCAACACATCGGGATGAGGGGGAGTCGTCGCACTGTAGTCTAAATAAATTTGCATCGTTTTCCCCTCGCCGTAGCAACTCGTTTGCACCCGCACCCTTAGCCGCCGGGTTTACAAACATTGTAATCTTCATGGGAAACCAACGCCTCCGGCACAATCCCACTGCCGAGATCTCGACAGAGCAACCGATAATGTCGAGTCACTGGGATGCTGATCACCACACGATTATGGCGCAGGCGTTTGCCGCGATAGGTGCGATAGTTTTCCCGACGCTGGAGACCGGCGATAATCTGCCGAGCTTTGAGCACCACAGCTTTGGGAAACTGGGTTAGATCAATTACGTCGTGAGCAAAGGTGGCTTCCCATTGTTGTTTTTCCGATTGGCGTTGGGTTTGATCTCGTGCTGCTTGGGCACAGCGATGACAAATTTGCCCTTGGCCCCGGTGGCCGCATGGAAACAGTTTTTTGCGTTTCGCTTTAGCCATGACAGTGTCTAGCGGTAGTGAACAAAAATTCTAGAGGGTGCGATCGCCCATCAACAGTCTTCCCAAACCGGGTAGGAGAGAGTGCGGGGATCATGGCTTTATTGTGACTGATTTACACCCTGAGCGACCATCTCCGCCAGAATAGAGGGTGCGAATTCCCCAGACACCATGGAAACCACTGCCGAATTTTATTGCGCCTGCTGTGGCGAACCCAATCAGACCTTTGTGGATCTCAGCCAAGGCTTTCAGCAAACCTACGTCGAAGACTGCCAAGTCTGCTGCCGTCCCAACGTCCTCTATGTGCATGTGGATGAGGACACCCTCGATGTGGAAATTGACACCGATTTTAACGAGTGACTGTTATCCCATGGCCTCGAAGTGCTGTGTGAAATCTATTGCAACGCATGACAGTGCATAAGATTCCAGAATCACGTCTTGGCTAAATATAGTTGCAGGGTTGTGAGGATGCTTGATGAGCCTTGAGCGATCGTTTGTAAAACTGGCTATCGGTGGCGGCTGCGTCTTGGGTGGCGTGGCGTTTCCCCCCTTGTTGGCTGGTGAAGGGATTGTGTGGGGAACAGCCTTAGCAACTGCATTAGGGAGTGTGGCGGCGGGCAACACGGCCAATGCCATTGATGCCTTAGCTGACCGGCTCGGGAGCGATCGGGGTGTTTCCTTAGAAAATCAGGATTTAACAAAAGCGGTGGGGAAAGCGATCGCCGCCGTCATCACCCTCGCCGCTCAATCACAGCGCGGCAAAACCCGCCAACACCTCGAAAAAATCGCCGCCCAAGCCAAAGATAACTGGATCAAAATCGCCCAACAGGAACTCACCCAGCACCGCTACCCCGAACTGCGAGAAGGCCAACTCGACCAATTCCTCACCCCTGACGAATACCACCTCACCCAACAAGGCAACCTCACCGCTACAGAATGGGGCGATATTTTCATCCGCCTCAACATGGCTGCTTGTAAAGGGGGTGGGTTTTTCATCCCCGCAGAGGTGCGTCAAGATGTCGCCAAATTGCTGCATACCACTTTCCCCAAAGCTTTGCGAGAAACCCTCAAGGAAGACTTTGCCAATGATGGGAAAGCCTTTGCCGGGTTAACGTTGCAGTTACTCACGGGAATGCAGGCACAACTGAGCCAATTGCAAATCAGTCAAGCGGAATTGAATGCTGAGGAATTAGCCCAAATTCTAGAGCAGTTCCAGGAATTAGAAACCCAGTTACGGGGAACTGTCGCCCAGCAGCAGGCATTTTTTAACCAGATTTCCCAAGATATAGACTCTGGTTTTGCCGAGGTCTGTCACCAGTTGGGGGTGATGGAAACCCATATCACTCAGTTGTTGCAAGGTCTGGAAAGCACCCTAGAAAGTTTGGTGGCAGAAATTCGATCGCACTTTGATACGGCTAACCCAAATCTTTCCTTAGAAGAGTGGCGACCCATTGCCCAGTTAATGCTGGCTAACCGACAGGCGTTAACCGCTAATTCTGCATTCAAGCGGGTGGATGTCTATGTGCCGCTGGGATTGGTGGAGCGTCGCCAACCCAAGCAACCGAAACCAGACCAAAATCCAGAAACCCAAGAGCAAGGGTCAGAACGGGAAGAAGAAAAAGTCACACCGATCGCAGAAGATGCGTTTTTTGATCAGGTGTTGCAGCAGGGGAAAAGTCCTAAAAGTCAGGGGCGACGGATTGCGATTACGGGTGAGCCAGGATCAGGAAAAACGACGCGGTTACAGGCGATCGCAGATTGGATTTTGGCAGAAGATCTCGGCATCCCGATTTGGATACCATTGGCAGAATTTACTGAATCAACCCTGGTGGATCATTTGCAAGAGAAATGGCTGAAGTTGGCGGGGGTCGAAGGGGCGATCACTTCTCTCCAAGATCACAAAGAGCATCTGTGGTTGTTGATGGATGGATTGGACGAAATGGTAGCCCGCATTGAACGTCCCCATGTGTCCCAACTTTTAACCGGGTGGGTGCAGTCAGCACGGGTGATCATCACCTGTCGGGTGAATGTATGGGAAGCGGATCAAAATGCCTTTTCCGGGTTTGATGTCTATCGGAATTTACCCTTTGAGGTGGAGCAGATGGAAATGTTTATCCGGCGGTTTTTTGCCCAGAGTGATTAACCAGACTGACTCCACATAATAGTTAGATTTTGGATGCTCATCCTGTCCCTCACCCTTACTCTTAATCCTGAACTCGACACTAAATCCCATGACGACCTCAACCCCAACTGTTGCCGATGCTCTGATTACTGCTCTCCATGAACCGGGGCGGGAAAACCTCCTGGATTTGGTACGCAACCCCTTGCGCTTGACTCTGCTTTGCATGACTTGGGATGGGTCATCGTTGCCGGATACCCAGGCAGATTTGTATGCCCGTTATCTGAAAGAGGTGTATCAGTGGAATCAAAATGTGCAGGAGTGGCGCGACCATGCCGGGCGTTGTGGCACGACGATCACGCAATTAAAGCAGGCGTTAAATCAGCAACTGGGGGAACTGGCTCAGGCGGCACTGGCTTTACCCCAGGAGCGATTTCGGTTATCCCAGGTTTTGGTGGAAGAGTATTTGGGGGAGGAATTGGATGAGACTTCGTTGGGGTATTTGGCGTTGCGGTTGGGCTGGTTGAATCGGGTGGGCAGAGATCATCGTGGCGATTCTATTTTCGCGTTTTACCATGCGACGTTTCAGGAGTATTTTGCGGCGTTGGCGGTGGCGGATTGGGATTATTTTCTACCGAGGGATCATGTGAATGCTCCGGTGGCGGGGAAGCGGTATCGAATTTTTGAACCGCAGTGGAAGCAGGTAATTTTGTTGTGGTTGGGACGTAAGGATGTTGGGAATGAGGAAAAAAGGGGGTTTATTAACAAGCTAGTGAGTTTTGAGACAGGATGTGATCAAAATGGGAATTTTTATTACTATCCTGCCTATTTTTTGGCTGCTGAAGGAATATCTCAATATTTTGACTTTGAATCCCTGATTAGTATTTCCGATCTCAATTTTTCCTTAGCCGATACAATTATTCAGCAACTCATTGCTTGGGCTTTCGGTAGTTTCAATCAAAATCGTAAAAAGTGGACTAACAGTCTTAAACCTATTGAAATAGCAGCAAAGGCTGCATTGAAATCAACAAAATGGGATAAAGTGATCGTCCATCTGACTCAACAGATTGAGATTATGCTAATTGCTCCCCATGCAGAGTCGTTTATTGGAGATGCTTTTGAAACAGAGAGAGAAGAACTTGGTTTAGACAGCCAGACATTTAATGCTTTAATTTCTTTGGTTCAATACTTGCAAAGTAATGCTGAAAGTAGGACGACGTTGATATCCGAATTGGTCTTTTTTTTAGGCGAAATTGCTCAAGGTAATTTAGCTGTGATCGTCACCTTAGTGGAAATCTTACGGGATGCTGGAGTTGATCGTTCCACCCGTAGGCTAGCAGCCTTCAATTTAGAGAAAATCGCCCCAGGGAACGAGCAGGTGATCGCCGCCTTAGAAGAAATTCTCCGGGATGCTGGGACTGATTGTTTCACCCGTGGTCTAGCAGCCCAGACTTTAGGGCAAATCGCTCCAGGGAACGAGGAGGCAATCGCCGTCTTAGAGGAAATCTTACGGGATGCTGGGGCTGATATTGGAACTCGTAGGCTAGCAGCCGAGGGTTTAAGGCAAATCGCCCCAGGGAACGAGGAGGCGATCGCCGCATTAGTGGAAATCTTCCGAGATGCTGGGGCTTATTATTCCTACCGTAGGGACGCAGCCGAGAATTTAGCGAACATCGCTCCAGGGAACGAGCAGGCGATCAACGCCTTTGTGGAAACCTTGCAGGATGCGGGGGCTGGTGTTGGAATTCATTGTCTAGCAGCCTGTACTTTAGGAAAAATCGCCCCAGGAAGCGAGCAGGCGATCACCGCATTAGTGGAAATCTCGCGCGATGCGGGGGCTGATATTGAAACTCGTAGGTTAGCAGCCTGTACTTTAGGAAAAATCGCCCTAGGAAATGAGCAGGCGATCACCGCATTAGTGGGAATCTTACGGGATGCTGGGGCTGATAAGAACACCCGTAGGGAAGCAGCCTGGAGCTTAGAGAAAATCGCCCTAGGAAATGAGCAGGCGATCGCCGCCTTAGAGGAAATCTTACGGGATGCTGGGGCTGATGATTCCACCCGTTGGCACGCAGCCCGGAGTTTAGGGATAATCGCCCCAGGGAACGAACAGGCGATCACTGTCTTAGAGGAAATCTTACGGGATGCTGGGGCTGATGATTCCACCCGTTGGCAAGCAGCCCGGAGTTTAGGGATAATCGCCCCAGGGAACGAGCAGGCGATCGCCGCCTTAGAGGAAATCTTACGGGATGCTGGGGCTTATTATTCCTACCGTAGCGAATCAGCGTGGAGTTTAGGGATAATCGCTCCAGGGAACGAGCAGGCGATCAACGCCTTAGTGGAAATCTTACGGGATGCTGATGCTGCTCGTTCCACCCGTTGGTACGCAGCCAAGAGTTTAGGGAAAATCGCTCCAGGGAACGAACAAGCGATCGCCGCTTTAGAGGAAATCTTACGGGATGCTGGGGCTAATGATTCCCACTGTAGGGACGCAGCCGAGAGTTTAGGGAAAATTCTTACTACACGCAAGCACTATGCAGGGGTTGTTTCTGCTTTAAAAGACTGCCTTAGCAATGAAATTCACCAAAGGAACTTTGACCAATTCAATGAATGCTACAAACTCATCTGGAACTGTGCCGAAAACCTTCCCTATCCCGAATTTTATCAAGCCTGGCACAATCCCCCCATCACACCCCATCCCGAAATCGAAAACACCACCCCAACCGCCTCCACCCCCTTCACCCAAAAATACAACCTGGCACTGCTGCCCCAAAGCATCGCCCAAGCCATCAAAACCGCCAACCATCCCCCACACCGCCGCGTCATCTGCATCGACGGTAGCCGCTTCAGCGACCCCAAAAACCCCGCCCTGCAACTCTACACTGCCCTCAAAAAAGCAGATTGCCCCCCCAGCCCAGACGGGAAACCCCGCACCATTAGCGAACTGCAAGCCTACTGCGAAGACGACCTCAGCGAAACTCAAATCGCCCTCATCCTCTACGAAGCCCCCACCGATCCACCCCCCCAAGGCTTTGATTTGGACGTTCTCAATCAACTCGCCCGGTTTAGTCATCCGCCCATTGCCGTCGTTGTCCCCCAATCCCTCGCGGATTGCCCATTACCCCAATTTCTAGCAACCGATGCCAATTTGATCGCCAATCTTCTCCAGTGGCTGCACAATCTGGAAGGGTAAGGCGCGATCGCTACCGCTTCGGTCAGTCCAGTCACGAGGGTGAATTCCCTAAATTCATAATTTGATGCTCTCAAAAATAAAATTATCAGCATACTTTAAAGCCTTCTGTTTTTCTTGCTCATTTTTAATCGTCCAAGCCAGAATAGGAACCTTAAAGATATTACGAGCTATAGATATGGGTGCATAGGGTAAAGCCTTGATATCGTAACCAATAAATTGAGGAGCACTGACCCAATTCATGAGCAGATTCCTGAATAACAGTTTTTTATACCATGCTGAATTTCCAGATTTAAACCCTCCAGATAATTGCCCTCTGATGACGTGAGGGGCATTCTTTGTGAACCAACACACTGTAAAAGGGTTAAAGGATTGAATGGCATACTCCCCTGAGTAATGAGCTAGCTTTTTGTTTAAACTCTGCTCTAGTATTCCAACTTCTTTTTCATTTTTAATCTCTATTAAAATAGGAACTCGCCCATCTAGAGGGTATCTGTGAAGAAAAGATAAAGAAGAGGGGGTAAAAGCCTCAAAAGATGGAAAAAGGGGGTAAAACGCAAGAGAACAGAAAATGCCTAGACAAGGATACCCCAGCGATGTGAGCGACGCAGAATGGGAAATC
>NZ_JAQMTY010000148.1 GCF_028330765.1 Spirulina subsalsa CS-330
AATTAAAGGACTCGCTGTCGCTCGATTTGTTTGTTGGTGCAAATTCATCTCGCCACTAAAAGGCACGTCCGCCGTTACCTTCGGTAACTCTACTCGGACTCGCTTTATAGTGGGAGTCTTCTTTGCACATTTAAGATAACGATCGCTATGGCCATCTAAGCGGCGATCGCACCCTTCAGGCGATCGCCCAAATTCTCCAAGACAGTTTACCCCGGCCCACGGATTTGGCGGCTCGCTATGGGGGGGAGGAGTTCGCCCTTGTGCTGCCGGGGTTTGAGGAAGGGCAAGGGTTAGAGGTGGCGGCACAGATTCAAGCCGCCCTCCGAGCACTGGCCATCCCCCATAATGTTTCACGGGTCAGCACCCGGATCACGATCAGCATGGGCATTGCCTCCCTCACTCCCCCCACCCACAGCCTGCTCACACTCCTGATCGAAACCGCCGACCAAGCTCTCTACATGGCCAAACAACAGGGGCGCGATCGCTATATCAGCGGCCGCAGCGTCAACTAACCCGCCCCGGTTCGACAACAGACAATCATGGCGCGGGACAGGAGAGCTTCGATCCGGTAGGAGAGGATCTCAAGGCCGGCGGCGGTGAAGTCGGCGTGGATTTGGGGGGCGCTGGTGTCGGCTTCGATGGTGTAGGAAAAGAAGCGGTAGATGTTGATCGCGTCGCCAGCCTGGAGGGCGATCGCCTCCTCTGCCCCCTCCCCATCATCCACCTGAATGTCATAATCCCGATGCAGGCGAATATCGGTTTTATAGCCGGGCCAATCGGGATCGAAATAGCCGACGATTTCGGCGTGGTCTGGGTGAATGCCGAAGCTGTCGAGGATGAATTGGCTGGCTTGGTGGGATATGTGGTGGGTGGGGTCAAACTCACGGGGGCCCGTATCGCGAAAATCGACACTAAAGCTAATGCAGAGCCATTCGCCCGGCTCCATCCCGGCGGCAATGTGGCGCAGGACGGTGATGCGATCGCCCACATTACAAAACGTTCCCCCCAGATAAAGATACAGATTGGCCGCAGCTTGGGGGGTGTGGCGATAGTCACCGAGGGCAAGGGGCATCGGGTCGCGTTCAAAATCCCAGAGGTGGCCGTGCCAATGGAGGGCGGGAAACCAAGGGGTGAGGGTGGTTTCTGAAAGGGTGAGGAGATCGGGGCTAATGTCCAGGGCTACATAGGCATTGAGGCAGTGGTTTTCGAGCAATGTGCCGACCAATTTTCGCACCAGTTGCGGATTGCCCGCGCCGATGTCGATCAGATTCCAGCGATCGCATCCTGTTTCCGTTTGGAAAAGATGGATGCAGACCCGTTTTAAAAACGCTTCGTCCGTTTTGGCACTGCTGATCGGGGCGTTGTCCTGTTGCACATTGAGCGCGTCCCAGGCTTCGACGAGTTTGCCCTGATAGAAAAATTTAAAGGGAATGGCGCGATCGCGCTTTAAATGCGCCATGATTTCCCGCACTTGCGCCGGGGAAAAGACCCGATAAAACTCTGGATTAATCGTCGTTGCGATCGCCATGGCCCCTTATCCTTGCACTTCCAATTCTGCCGCCGCCTGCACCGTCCGCAACAAGTCGGCATGGACTTCAGGACGATAGGCCACCACCAACCCCGGCAATTGATACTCTACACAGGCAGACATCGGCGGCACAGGGGAGCCATCATGGAGCGTAACAATTCCCCCCGCTTCTCGCACCGAGAAGGCCAACGCCGCCCCATCCAGCCATTTCCCGGCTCGCAACACTGCCCCGCAGAGATCCCCCCGGAGGATGCGGCTAAAGTTGGGGCGGGGATTTTGGGTCGTGTAGTCGCGGCTGCGGATTGCTTGGTAGGCGGGGGGCAGATGGGGGGCGATCGCTTCCATGCCCCAGGAAATATACACCCCCGATTTTGGTGTTGCGATCGTGACCGGCGTTAAGCTATCCAAATCCATCGCCAAGGTTCCCCAGCGACAGCCTTCCCCCCGCAGGGTACAAAAATAATCTTGGGTCGCCGGGCTGATAATCAACACGCCGAGATAATCATCCTGATCCAACACCGTCAACACAATTTGATAGTTATCCGTGCCGTCCATATACCAGCGCGTCCCATCAATGGGATCAAGGGTGATCAAATAATCCCCCGGCTCTTCCCCAAGGGTAATGCCGCGAAAATACTTGGTGTTATAGGATTGGGCGTGTTCTTCACCGTAAAAACGCACCTGGGGAAATTGGCTCAACAGCGACACTTCAATAAAGGTTTGCACTGACAGATCCGCATCGGTGAGGGCGGTGGAGAAAAAATTATCCGACGTGCCTTTTTCCGGTTGAGCCACAATCCGGCTTTGAATTTCGCGGGCGTAGTTGGCCGCAATTCGCAGTTGGGGGAGAAGGGTGGTAAAGAGTTCGCGGGCAGTGGGCAACGTGGGCATGATTTCGGTAAGCACAGCAGCGGGTTTTATTATGACTCGTTTTTGAATCGTGGGGGAGGCATTGATTCGCTTGCTTAGGTTGACATACTCCCCCACTAAACCCTACGGGCTATAGTGGGGGATTCTGAACAGCCAGTTACCTGACCATTTATCCACTCAAACAACGAGAGTTGCAGAGGGTTGCTAGGCTCAACGACTAACGCCATTGATTTATCC
>NZ_JAQMTY010000149.1 GCF_028330765.1 Spirulina subsalsa CS-330
CATTCAGTGGACGTTAAACAGATGCTTGTGGAGGGGAATCTGGACGGGGTTTCAAGACAGAGATGACTTGAAACTAGACAAACCCAGTGAAACAAGAATCCCCCGTTATAATCTTTGATTTAACGGTGGGAGTGTCAATGACGCTGCTAAATCTGCCCCCTGCGATGACCTCATCCATTACCACCTCAACACTTTTTTTAACCGTCCTGATGATGATTGGGCTGTTCTTCTTCATTCGTGCCTCGATTAAGGAACGCATTGAACAGATCGAACTCGAAGCCAGCCAATCCACGGAGCAACTCTTTTTAGCAATGCAAACCTATTTTGAGGGGCGGGCTTATCAACTGATCACGGTGGATGACGAAACGGGACAAGCGACCTTTGAGGGGTTTGTGCGGCCCAGTGTGTTTTTGGCGGTGTTGTTGTCGGGATTGGCGGGGATTGGTTTGGTGTGTTTGGGGTTTGTGTTGTCCTATCTCGTGCCGGCGGTGGGGGATTTTGGGGTGGCGATCGCCCTCCTTTGTCCCTTAGCCGGGGTGTTCTATTGGAAACGAGCCGCCCGCGTTGAACAAGTGTTATTGAAAGTCGAAGCCGGGGACAAGAACTGCGTCAAAGTTCGGGGCCATCGGGACGAACTGGCCGAGCTTCAGCGTCAATTTGCCACGGTGGTACAGTCCTAATGCCGCGACCTCGTAAACGCTTTGCCCAACATTGGCTCCGCTCCGATGCGGCCTTACGTGCGATTATCAACGCGGCGGAATTGACAGAGAGCGATCGCATCCTCGAAATCGGCCCCGGCACTGGCTCCCTCACTCAGCACCTCCTCCCCAAAGCCGCCGCCGTGGTGGGGGTCGAAATTGACGAAGGCCTCTGTCGGCAATTGCCCAAACGCTTCCCCGTCGATAATCTTTTTGTCATTGAAGGGGATATTCTCCAGCTTGATCTCGCCGCCCAACTGGCCGAGCAGCCCCACTTCCAAGCCCCGAATAAAGTCGTGGCTAATATTCCCTACAACATCACCGGCCCCCTCTTGGAATATCTCCTCGGTCGCATCTCCCAACCCGTCACACCGCCCTACGATGTGATCGTGCTATTGGTGCAAAAGGAAATTGCCGATCGCGTTTCTGCTTCCCCTGGTTCTAAAGCCTTTGGCGTGTTATCGGTGCGGGTGCAATACCTAGCCGATGCGGAAATCATCTGCGCCGTGCCGCGCACGGCGTTTAAACCTGCACCTAAGGTGGAATCGGCAGTGATTCGGCTCCGGCCGCGTCCCCCGATTCAGCCCGCCCGTGACCCGAAACACCTCGAAATCTTGATTAAGCAAGCCTTCAGCAGCAAGCGCAAAATGCTGCGCAATAATATTAAGGGTCTGATTGAACCGGAACAATTGCTTCCGGTGTTGACTCAACTGGGGATTAACCCCGAAGCCCGTCCCGAAGCCCTCAGCGTGGCACAATGGGTGGCGTTGAGTGATGCCCTCGGCGATCGCCCCCTTGATTCTCATTCCTAAAGCCCCCCATGTATACGCTGATTGCCCCCGCCAAAATTAATCTGTACCTGGAAATTATTGGCGATCGCCCCGATGGATTTCATGAATTGGTGATGATCATGCAGAGTATTGATCTCGGCGATCGCCTCGAAATTCAGCCCAGCAACTCCACCTATCACCGCCTCACCTGCTCCGATGCTCAACTGGGGGCCAAGGAAGATAACCTCGCCTACAAAGCCGCTGTCTTGATGAGTCAGCAGTTTCCCGATGCGTTCGCCAGCCATGGCGGTGTCGCGATGCGCTTGGATAAACGGATTCCCGTTGCGGCAGGCTTGGCCGGGGGGTCAGCCGATGCGGCGGCGGTGTTGGTGGGGATTAACTTACTGTGGAATTTGGGGTTAACCCAAGGGGATTTACAAACCGTGGCGGCGCAGTTGGGGTCTGATATTCCCTTCTGTGTATCGGGGGGAACCGCGATCGCCACCGGACGCGGTGAACAACTCGATGCGCTCCCCAGTCCCCATCAACCTTTGTGGATTGTCCTTGCCAAACATAAATCCCTCAGCGTTTCCACCCCCTGGGCTTACCAAACCTATCGCCAAGAGTTTGGCCATACCTACGTTCAAGATCTCGCCGACCAAGCCGATCGCGCCCGCCATATTCACTCTGGCCCCCTGGTTGAAGCGATCGCCCAAAGCAACACCGCCACCCTCGCCGCCCATCTTCACAATGACCTCGAAGCCGTCGTCCTCCCCGCCCATCCCCAAGTTGCTCAACTGCGCCAAGCCTTCCTCGATGCGGGCGCGATCGGGGCGATGATGTCGGGGTCAGGGCCTAGTGTGTTCGCCCTTTGTGACTCCATAGAACATGCAGAACAGGTGAAGGTGACCACCCTGGCGACCGTGAATGATCCTGATTTAGGCTGTTGGATTACCAAACTCAGCAATAATGGAATTCACCTCGCAACGATCGCCTAATTACGCCTAATCACAGGGTGCGATCGTTGCCTATTTTTGAACCCGATAACTGCCATGTCAACTGCGCCCCATGCTGAATTCTGGGCCACTGAAACGCACGACTTTCTCGAACTCCGTTATCGAGCCACCGAAGTGCTTTTCGCCGAGCAAAGTCCCTTTCAGCACGTCGAAATCGTCAACACCGAAAAATACGGCAAAATCCTACTCAACGACGGCTACGTCATGATCACCGAAGCCGACGAGTTTATCTACCACGATATGCTCGTTCATGTGCCGTTGTTCACCCATCCCCATCCCCAGCGGGTTTTGATCATTGGCGGCGGTGATGGCGGTACAGCGCGGGAAGTGCTACGCCATCCGTCGGTAGAACAGTGCGTCATGGTGGAAATTGATGAGGTGGTTGTCAATGCCTGCCGCCAACATATTCCCCAAACGGCCCAAGCCTTGGATCACCCTAAGCTCACCCTCCACATTGAAGACGGCGTAAAGTACGTGGCTGAAACCGCCGAAACCTTTGATGTGGTGCTGGTGGACTCCACCGACCCCATCGGCCCGGCAACGCCTCTGTTTGGGGAAACGTTTTACCGCGATCTGGCTCGCATTCTTAACCCTGGCGGCCTGGTGGTCTCCCAGGGAGAATCGCCGTTTTACTTTGCCGCGATGCAACATAAACTACTCGATATTTTGCACCGTTGTTTCCCCACCGTGGGCCTCTACAACTATTCCAACATGAGCTATCCGGGCGGGCTGTGGTCGTTTACCTTTGCCTCTCAAGGCCTCGATCCGATCGCGGATTTTGACCCGGCGCGGGTGACAGCATCGGGGCTGGAGTTTCACTATTACAATCCGGCGATTCACCGGGCGGCCTTTGCCTTGCCCACTTTTATGCAGCGTCAGGTCAATGCGATCCTCGATAGCCCACGCTGAGGCCGGGCATCAACGCCAATAACGATCTCCCCATCGATATTCGGCGATCGCAATGATCGCTGCCCCCAAGGTGTAGGCCACGAGATCCCGTGGATCAAAGCGCGTGCCGATCACGGTACGCGCGATCGCATTATCTTCCCACCCCAACCGATAGATGATCTGGAAATATTGGGCAAATTCCACGCCCCAAGCAAAAACCAGCACGCTCACCGCAATCCAGATCGTCGGAGCGGTGGAGAGCGATCGCACCCCAAAAAACAGCAAAATCACCACCAACACATCCCCCCCCAAGGGCCGAATAATCGCATCATCCACAAACAATGCGATCAAGACCTCAACCACCAACACGATTAAAAACCCCACCAATGCCCGTCGATTCAACCTCACTACCTCAGATCCTCCCCATACCATCCCGTCATCATAAACCCAAAAAATCCCTCTTCAACCGAAGAAGGATTCTGTATTGAGTTGAGCGTGATCCGGTCAAGGGGCGATGTTACTCTTGAAGACCACCGAGGTTAAAGATAAAGGGCGCACCATTCTTTTGATCACTGCCCATCACCAGCACTTTCGGCATCTGAGCGCCGCCCTCGCGCCAGGCTTCGATCGCTTCTTTCTGGAGCACCAAGCTACCCCCCTGCGCTTTCAGGGTCTCAGCAAGAAGCCGTTGTGCTTCAGCGCGACCTGTCGCCCGGTTAATATCGGCCTGGGCTTGTTGTTCCGCTTCACGGGCAACGTAGATCGCTCGTTGCGATCGCTGTTCTGCAATCTGCTTCTCTTCCACCGCCCGGGCAAATTCCGGCGAGAAATTCAAATCCACAACACTGGTATCCAAGACAACGATGCCATACTTATCCAAACGCTCCGTAAGAGCCGCATCAAAATCCTCCTTCAACTCAGCCCGTTTGGTAATCGACTCTTCGACCGTCCGAATTGCCGCTGCAATCTTAAAGGACTCTTGAGTTTGCGGCGCAATAATCTTGGACACCACATTTTCTAACGTGCCCTGTTCACGCCGAATATTCACCACATTCAGCGGGTCAAGGCGAAAGTTGATTGCAAAGCTCGCCGTGAGTTCTTGCAGATCTTTGGTAGAACTTTGGGCGGGCACTTCAAATTTTTGAACCGTAACATCATACACATCCACCTGAGAAACGAGGGGAGGCTTGAAGTGAATCCCTTCGAGCAAAGGGCCATCTTGGGCTTTACCGAGAATACTTAACACACCAGCTTGGCCGGGATTGATAATGACAAAGGCATTAAACCCAATCAGGACAATTAGTGCAGCAATAATCCCGCCGATAATAGGCTGGAGGCTCGGTGTGGGTTGATTACGCAAAAGATTCTCCTTGAATAAATTGAAACGATTAGAAAGCTGCGATCAGGCGGATTCAATGCCGCCCAATCACAATATGGGGTCATGAAGTGCAAACAAACTATAAAAAACGCTTGATCGTGTCATGCCGATCATCAAGAGGGTTGTCTTCAAAACGCTTGAGGTGTTTTTGCCAATCATTGAGCCAACGGGCTAGGGGTTCCTGTCCATCCTGATGACGAGCGATCGCCTGTTGGCATTCACCGTAAAACTGGACAAAGCGAACATAGTTATCAATGTCGGCACCGTCAATGCTATACCCCGATGCTTGCGCGATTCTGGCAAAACCATGACGCGTTGCTTCACAGGGAGGCTTTAGCTGATCTTGCAAAGCAGGATCATCACAAACCTGTTGGAAAAATCGAATTACATCGTTTCGCCGAGACATCACGCCTTAACTCTCTACAATGGGTCACACGCTTCATTTTAAAGGAACTTTCAAGCCGTCATAGTAACTCGTTCACGGCTTTTACTAAAGTTAATGGAGTGCGATCGTTAGACCAAGCACCTAACCCCATCCCATTAAGACATCATGAAAGATCTATAAGATCAATCCCTTCCCCCTGCACTCAGATCCACCGCCGAACATCGTGAACGTAACCAGCCGAACATCGTGAATGTAACCAGCAGTCCACCTCTTGACGCAACCAGAACAGCAACGACAAACTTGCAGAACATCAGAATCAAAGCACAAAGAGAACCACTAAAATTTTAGTGGTTCTCTTTCAAAAGATAAAAGCTGGCATCGAGCTATTTTACCAGGAAGCAACCCTCCAAGTATCGTCGCCGCTGTAGCGTTTCACAACCGAGTTCGGGATGGAATCGGAGTGGGGCCACTACGCCTTAGACACCAGCAATCCCTTC
>NZ_JAQMTY010000150.1 GCF_028330765.1 Spirulina subsalsa CS-330
AAAGTCCCCCTTTTTAAGGGGGATTTAGGGGGATCAAACGCAGACGAGGCCAACATTTGAACGTTATGTATAAGCAGTAGCCCCTAGGGAGAGGGCTAGGGTGAGGGCTTTCTAATTTTGTCAGTCAACCAGCTTCCTAACTGGCTCAGGGGATGTGGTGCAGAATCTGTTGAACATTGTCGCGAATCGCAACGGCGGAGGCTTGGAGGGCGAGGAGTTCGGCTTCTGTGAGGTCAAGTTCCAGGATTTGGGTGATGCCGGTGTGGTTGAGCCAGCAGGGGACACCGACGAACAGGTCGCGGATGCCGTATTCACCGTCGAGATAGGCCGATGCTGGCATCAGGTGGGGGGTGGGTTGGGCGATCGCTTTCACCATGAGCGCCGCCGCCGAGGCCGGGGCATAGAAGGCGCTGCCGGTTTGATAGAGCTTCACGAGTTCCGCGCCACCGTTGCGGGTGCGTTCAATGAGGGCCTGGATGCGATCGCTGGGCAGCAATTCCGTCAGGGGAACGCCGCGCACGGTGCAGTACCGCGCCAGGGGCAGCATTAAATCACCATGGCCACCGAGCACCAGCGTTTGCACATCACAACTGGCCACATTTAAAGCCTGGGCAATGAACTGTTGCAGCCGTGCGGAATCCAGCATCCCCGCCATCCCTATCACCCGATGGGGGGGGAGTTGGGTTGCGTGCCAAGCGGCGTAGGTCATCACATCGAGGGGATTGGTGATCACCAGCAGGAGCGCGTTGGGGGATTGGGCGATCGCGGCCTTGGCCGCCGTGGTGACAATTTGGGTATTGCTGCTGAGGAGGTCATCCCGATCCATGCCGGGCCGACGGGGAAACCCTGCCGTAATCACCACCACATCAGCATTTTGGGTGTCGCCGTAGTCATTGGTGCCGATCAGGGTGCAGCCATGGCCTTCGAGGCCTTGGGCTTGCATGAGGTCAAGGGCGATGCCTTGGGGCAATCCTTCCACCACATCGAGCAAAACCACATCCGCGATCTGATTTTCCACCAGACGCTGGGCGAGGGTGCTCCCGACGCGACCCGCGCCAATCACGGCCACAAGCGGCCAGGGGAAATGCGATCGCAACGACTCCGACCCTAGACTATCCATGGTGTTCATTCCTCAAGGAAATACGATTGGGGGCGATTCCCCTCGCGCCGCTATTCGGCCAATTCCAACTGTTCCACCTTTAACCACATGCCAGGGGTGGGCACGTAAAATTTCACAAAAGCGTAGTCGCCTTCAAGTTCCACCACTTCCCCTTTACTCTCAAAAAGATAGGACGGGAAGCGAGCATCACTCGCAGTCGCTTCGAGACTGCCGACCAATGCGTCACGCACAGCGCGGACGAGGGAACCCCGTTTAATTTTGCCTGCCATAGATTTTCCTTGTGTGTACGGTTCAGGTTGGATTCAGGATCAGATCGGATTCTGACCGTTGGGCCGCCATCAGCCCTTGGAGCATTAGTGCCTGCCCTTGTTCATTGTGGCACAGGCGGGGGTGTGGCGGAATTACCACGGCGTGCCGATCATTGTGAAGGTGCTCCAGTAGTACGGATGGGTGAAACTTGCGCCTTCACTGTTCACGAGGGCGGCGGGGAGGGGGACGGTGTGATCGCCCACCTGTAACTGTCCGTCCTGGGATTGCACCCGGTCGCGCAACAGGGTTAACTGGGACTGACGGAGGGCTTCGGCTTTAATCGAGGCGGTTTGCAACTGGCTGTAAAAGCTCGTCATAAAGCCCAACGTCCCCAGGTCGCTAATCTGCCACAGGCTACCCACCGCCGTCTTCACCCCCGCCAGCACCGCCAACCCCGCAAACCCCAATTCCGCCTCCGTATCCCCCAGGGCCGTCTGGCAGGCACTCAACACCATCAATTCCACCGGCGGATCGTTTAATCCCAATTGGCGCAGTTCATCCAACCCCAGCCGTTCATTACCCAGTTGAATGTAGGAATCTTGGGGCGTGCCGGGGCTGAAATTACCGTGGGTGGCGAGGTGAATCATGCCGTAGGGGGTGCGTTGACGGGTGGATTTGAGGGCATCGCTGGTGAAGTCTTCATTTTTGAGGGATGTGCCCTGCCAGAGTTCACTCGTCAAGAGTTCCACCTCTGTTCCTGCGGCCGGGAGGGCATCGTGATCGTCGAACGTTTCGGCCCCCATCGCCAACAACCCTAAACCATTGATTCTGACGTAACTTAAATCGCTTAACGCCATGCTGGGCATGAGGCTGAGGCTATAGTCTTCGATTAAAAAGCGATCGCCATTGTGAAACGCGGCTACGGGGAGCGATCGCAGCCCATCATCCAATAAAAACGTTAGGTGATGAATCTCCGCCGCCTCAATATCCGCCACCACCGGTTCAATCAGCCAGCGATGGAGTTGTTGCGCCGGACGCAGATACGCCTGATGTTCCAGCGACTGCACCGATCGCCGAAACTGCCCCGCCACCCGCAACACCATTTGTCGCGTCGCCGGGATAGCCCGCACAATCGGATCACCCGTGGGCAACACCAACATCACATAAAGCTGATCCGTATCTTGGGATTCAACCCGCGTCCCAATCGGCGGCACAAACAACCCATAGAGCAAGGCCGGTTTCACCCCCGTCGCCGCTTCCACATTGCGCAAACTGGCCTGAGCTTCGGCCAGGGTCATCACCGTTTCAGCGGCCGATTCATCCCCATCATTGCCATCCCCATTGCCATCACTGTTACTCGTGTTTAACCCACTCAAGGCACTGGTATCGCCGCCTGCCTGGGTTGCACTGTCTCCATCCACGCTACTCCGTCCCCCGATGCCCGCCTCGCTCCCGTTGGTGGCATTAAAGCTCGTCGCCACCACGGGAGAGGAACCGGAGGAAGACCCACCGGATGCGCTCGAATCGGCCGCATCCCCTGACCCTGACGCAAAGTAGGCATTAAACGAGGCCGTAAAGGATTGCTCTGCGGCGGCAAACGAAACCGCGCTCATTTGAGACGAACCGCCCCCACCACCGGCCGCTGTGGCGATCGCATCACTGCTACTGGGGGTGTTGGCGGCAGGGGTGAGATCGTTGGGGCTGATGGCGGTCAGGTCGGGGACAGTGGGGGGCGTTGCTGCCGGGGCCGTCGGGGTGGGTTCCGAGGCCGTCGGGACGGGTTCCGGGGCCGGTGCGGTGGGTTTCGAGGCCATCGGGATGGGTTCCGGGTCGGCGGTGGGGGGCGGTTCGAGGGTGGCGGGAGTATCGGCGTAGATGTTGATCGAGCCAATATTACGACCTGACAAGGTTTGATCGGGGAGGAGGGTGCGATCGCCCGTGGTAATCGCGCCCGCCGTGCCACTTTTTGTTACCCCAGATCCTAGGGTAAATGTTGGATTCGCCTGCCCGGTTTCGTAAGCGATCGTCACCGAGCCGGGACTACTGCCGATCGCACTGATGCTCGCCGTCGAACCATCCTGAGCCGTAAACGTACCCGTCACTTCAAACTGCTTGCGGGAGGTGATCAGCACCGCGCCCCCGGCCCCCGTACCGCCTTGGGCATTAATTGCCGCTACGGTAATATCACCATCTCCCGTCAGCGTCACATTTCCCCCCGCCGCCCCGCTCGAACTATCGAGAATGCCCGCCGTAATATTTTGCACCCTCGGCAAGGTCATGGTAATCGCGCCGCCGTTGGTGGTGACGTTGCCCAAGGTAATACGGTTATTGTTATCAATGGTGAGGTTGCCGCCGTTGGTGGTGATGTCTTGGGTATTGATATCGCCCCGCGTACCGTTATCGGTGTTCGATCGCAACACGAGATTTAACGGATTGCCCCCGGCAGTGATGGGATTCCCGTTAAATGTGATGTCATTATCTGCCCGGAGGGTTAAGGTACGATTCGCCCCAAATCCCGTGGTGTCTAAGCTGGCTCCCGCCGCCCAGATAATTTCATCGGAGACTTCAAGGGTGAGATCGTTGGCGAGTAAGAGGGTGCGCAGATTATCCACACCAATCTGTTGAGCGCCGCTGTCTTCCTGGGGGTCTAGCCGTCCCCCACCCCAAATCAAGGGGTTATTGTCCCCTAATTCTGCTGGGGCGGTGGTGCTACCTGCAACGATGGTGATAATCGACGGGTCGAGGAGGAGTGTGCCGACGGTTCCGAGGGGGGCGATCGCGCTCACCTGCCCATCAAACACCAAGGTTTGATAGCCGCTCACCTCCACAAACCCCCCATCGCCGCCGAAGCTTCCCCCCTCAGCCCAGATTGTGCCTTGAAATTGGGTCGTGTCATCCGCCCAGACGATCGCGCTGCCCCCGTCGCCCTGGTGATGGGCAGTGACGTTTAAGGTACTCGCCGCATCCACCGCCGTGAATTGTGCCGTTGGCAGTGGCCCCAGGCCGCGATCGTCGCCCCCGACGCGAATCCTGCCGCCGCCGAAGTCCCCCGACGCATCCAGATCCGCCCCGAAGAGACCAACACGATCGCCCAAGACCTGGATCGCCCCCCCGATGCGATCGCGCACATCCAACCGACCGGACACAATCGCCAGGGCCGGATCGAGGCTGAAAGTTTGGCCCGTGGTGCTGAGGGTGAAGGTGTTGGGGGTGGCCGTTATGCCGAGATCGAGATCCGAGGCCCCGGTGAGGAGGGTGGGGAGATCCAGGGGAGCGATCGCGAGCATGTCGCCGCTGGGGGTGCGGGGCGGGGTGAGTTCGAGGCTAAGGAGGTGGCCCGGTTGAGAGAGACGAATCCGGCTGCTGTGGGGAACGGATGCGATCGTAATCTCCCCCCCCGGAGCCGTCAGATTCCCGGTATTGATCACCCCATGGCCAATCAAGCTCAATTGCTGACCCGGATTAACCTGTAAATCCCCCCCATTGACGATCGCACCCCCGTGGGTCAGATCAAACGCAAATTGATTCGGATCGCCCACCAACTGCCCATAGTCCGCTGACCCGATCGCCTCGAACCATTGGCCATTGCCAAACCCGATCCCCGTCGCCGTCGTTGCGATAAAATCCCCCGGCACATTCAACCGCGCCCCCGCCCCAAACAACAGCCCCGCCGGATTCATCAGGTACAGATTCGGACGACCGCCCAACACTTGAATCAGCCCATCAATCTGGGACGGACTGCCCCCCACGACCCGCGCCAAAATATTCCGCAGTTCCGCCCTGCCCAAAAAATTAGCGATTTCTCCGGAGTTCAGCCCAAAATGTTGGAGACTGTGGAAGAGATTTGCCCCGTCCGCCGAGGTCTGACCGCCTGAAATGGTATAGGTTTGGCTTTGGATGTGAACCTGTGTACCCGTGCCGTCAGTGGCTGGAATGATTGATTGCGCGATCGCCCGCGATGGTGGCAAGCCCCACAGAATCAGAGCGATCGCACCAGAGCCAAAACGCGCCAAGTGCATTTTTTTTATTAAAAACGGATTGATAGGATGTTGTGATTGAGTCGCGAATCAGGCAGACCTAACCTCACCCCTCAGTATCTCCCACCTCCGACCGCTTTGCTCTAATCACAAAAAAAACATCACAACCCGCTCAGCCTAAGCCTGATATTGGCTGCCATCGGGCATCGTCGCCCCCGTCCATTCCACCCAGGTTAGCGTCGCCGTACTCAGTTCCGCCCGCACCAAATTCGCCCGCGTTAAATTCACCCCCGTCATATTGGTGCGCGCACAGTAGGTTTCAATCAGTTCCGCTTCCGTCAGGTTCGCATTTTTTAAATTCGCCCGACTGAGATCGGCGCGATTGAGGCGCACCCCCGTTAAATTCGCCCCCGACAGATCCGTTTTGGCCATCCGCGCATCGATCAACAACGCCCCTGCTAAATTGGCTTGGCTTAACTGCGCCTCCGGCATCAAGACCCGCTCCATCCGCGTCTGTTTCAAGATCGCCCCGGTGAAATCCACACCGCTGAGATTCGCCTCCGACAAAAACGCCCCGCTCAGGTCTGCCCCGCTCAAATCCGCCCCGCTTAAGTCTGCATTGCGAAAATTCACCTCCCGCAAATTCGCCCCACTCATATTCGCCTTGGGTAAATCGGCCCCTTTCAAATTGGCCCCTTGCAAGTCCACATTACAGAGAATCGCCCCGGTCAAACTGGAACTATAGATGCGCCGCTCTTCGCGGAGGTTGGCCCCCCGTAGACAAGCCCCGGTCAGGTTTGCGCCGCTCAGGTTTGTGCCCCGTAGGTCTGCTTCGATCAAGTTGGCATCGAGGAGGGTGGCGAGGGTGATATCGGCATTGCGCAGGTCGGCCCCTTGGAGGCTGGCCCCGTGGAGGTCGGCATTGTGGAGGCTGGCACTGGTGAGGCTGGCTTGGTTGAGGTTGGCCCCGCTCAGTTTCGTGCCGGTGAGGTTGGCTTTGCGCAGTTGGGCACGGCTGAGGTAGGCAAAGAGCAAGGTCGCGCCGTGGAGGTCGGCTTGGGTGAGGTTGATCCCGATTAGGTCGGCGTTGGTGAGGTTGAGGCCGCTGAGGTTGGCGCGGGCAAATTCGGTTTCACCGGCGGCGTAGCGATCGCATAATTCTTGAGCATCCATAGGGTTCTGAGGTCTTAAAAGGTGGGGGGATAGAAGGGCTTGAGGGCTTTGGCGATCGCTTCGGCGGCCTGCATACTTTCATCGGGCGCGTCTAGTTGTTCCGCTGTCTGACAGAGTAATTTCACCAGTCGATCCCAGATCGGGTAGGCATCGTAGAGCGCCCACAGCAGATCATCAAAGGGTTCCGTGCGCAGGTTTGACCATTCATGGCCCCCATGCTCAAACTTATGATGCACCGTAGAATACGCCAAAATCTTCGCCCGCAACGGATTCGCGTATTTCATCACCTCTAAGCGCACCACGTAGCGATCGTACTGGGGTTGCTTGAGGGCGGGGGATTGCAATTCGCGGGGCGGGGTGGCGGGGGTGAAGTTGGTGCTGGACTGTAACTCGTAGGCGGTGGTGATGCCAGGAGTGTCGGCTAAAAAATCCAGGTTCGGCAGTTCGGAAAGATCGTCCCAATCCGGGGGAGACAGCGTCGTTTGGATCATGACCTGAGTGTCATTATCGGCCTGATTAACGGTGGGGTCGGAGGCCGGGGCGGGGGTGGCTTGGTACAGCGGACTGATGTGCTGGACAATGATGGCGGCGATCGCTTGATATTCCGAGGGGCGGCTGACATGATTCGCGACATTGTGTAACGCGCTGTGGATGTCTTCGAGGGTGGGATAATCGTGGTGGAGTTGGCCTAACAGTTGGGGAAGATCAAGGTTAAACAACGCCTGAGGCTCGCTTTGCCATTCGCTATAGTTTAAGCACCACAGCATTTTCCGAATCCGCAGGTTGTGATCGGTATGGCTGAGGTTATGGGCGATCGCCTTCAGTAACGTTTCGTCCCCCTCGACCGGTCGGGCCAGGGATGGCAGGGGTGAAAACTGGGTCGTTTCGGGGGTGAAATCTGTGCTCGCTTCTGAGCCAAAGACCGTATCGCCTTCGTCGGCCAGGGTTTGGTAGAGGGGATGGAGGGTGTCGAGAATGGTTTCCGCGAGGCGGGAATATTCGCTTTTGCGATTGAGTTGCTTCACCACCGCAAACAGGGCTTGGGTCAAGGCATCAAAGTTGGGGTATTGATTGTAGAGATCTTTGATCAAACCGGCGATCGCAATGTTTTCGATCAAGGCGCGATCGTGTTCCCAGCGTTGAGTACAGGCGCAAAACATCAATTTACGGATGCGCAACGCATTCCCATGATGGGTTAGGGATTGCGCGATCGTCTCTAGCGAAGATTGTACCGATACCATTCGACCCACCTCATTCACATAACACCCAACTTATCCTAGATCAACTCCTACGAGATTAGGGGTGATGCAACCCACACAGCCCCCGGAATTCCCCCTAGTCTTCTGAAGCCAAACCCGCCGTCGAGGGTTCGAGTTGAGGCATGGCAATCAAATTATCATCGACGATCACAATCTGCCCATGCTCCCGCAACCGCCCCATCAACCGCGTCACCGTCACCCGCGTCGAACCGATCGCACTCCCTAAATGGGCATGGGTCAAGACAAACGGCAACCGATAGCCACTTTCCCACGGTTCACCACATTCCTCCATCAACAGAGTCAACACCCCGATCAGGCGATCGATCGTGCGGCGTTGGCCCAGGGTGCTCAACCATAGGAGTTTGCGCTGATGTTGGTAGCGAAACGCCGTCAACACCTCGCGCTGAATATCCGGCCACCGTTCTAGATCTTGCCAATAGAGCCAAATCACTTTGGTGTTGTCCACATGGGCATAGGCCTGAAAATTAAACGGCGCATGGGCAACAAATTCAAAGGGCAACCCTGCCCGCACAAACCCTAAAAACGTCTCTTCCGGTTCGCTATCCGCAATCACCCGATTGCCCGTGGTTGGCTGGGCACTGCCCATCAAGCGAATGGCCCCCTGCTGGACAAGATAGAGCAGCCCCGGACGGGCGGGAATCATTTCGTCGCGGGTAAAAATGCGATCGCGGTAATGTGTTGTGGCCCAGTTACAGAGCAACTCCCATGGAATAGAAGGACACTCAATTTCGGTTAGGGTAACAGGTACTGACATGAATTTTCGGAACGGTGATAGTGAGAAAAGCGAACGAAGTGATCACAGATGTATTAGGTGCAACCAACCCCGAAGAGTAGTGTACAGGGACAACACAATGACAACTGAAGCAATAGTTAGGATTCTGCCTTGGTTCGCCATTGGGCAATCCGAACGACAGCGTTTAATTAAGCTATACACCTGAAACTCAAGGAGGATGCTTTGGGAGTTCCGCTGCATGTTTCGCTTAAACAGCAACTCCAAAACGACTTAGTCGATACTCTGGCTCAAGTTGTTCATTCAACTCCGATCCCAGTCGCAGATACATTACCAGTGTATCGGGTTAGACAACCGAATCCGATTCGATATCGCAGCTCATTGGTTCGTCAATGGGCCAAACGATGGAATTATCAACCCCAAACTCTCGTTTTGAATATTTGTGAAGTGAGTGGCTGGCAACCGGGAGAAGCCCCCCTCAGCCTCGATTGGGTCTGGAGTGCGGCGGCGATCGCAGCCTGGTTAAGCCAACGCTATGCTGAAGCCTGGACAGCGTTGCCGCCTGGCCAGATGGCGGAGTCTTTAGGATTAGAAATTTCAGTACAATATACGTTGCAACGCTGGTCAGACCTCTTGATCCTCGCCAGGCGAGAGTATGACCTCACGCCGCCGTTGCCCTGGTCGGCCCTCACCGCAGCGGATGCCGAGTGGATCGCGGCGTTGTTGGATTTTGGCGATCGCCTCGCCTCCCCTCCTCTCCCCCCAACGGCTCGTTTAACCCTCTGCCAAGCCAGCCTCGACTACTACCAAGATCACCGCATCTGGGGGGAGGCGCGTCCCCTCGCCCAAGCCCGTTGGGGACTGATGGCGATCGCTCATCATTTCATTCAGAAAAGTTATTGATCCGCGATGCACCCGCTTGATCCGTTAACCGTAAAATTACGGAACAAAAGGGAACCTTTCACCGCCCAGCAGCTTCGTTAAAAAACACCCCCTGATGAACTTGTGCTGCAATCAACGCGCCGACGGTGATTGATCCATCCAGCCTCAGCCGCCTTGAAGCCTTGCCCACCGTTGCGATCCTCATGATGAAAAATCTGTTAAAACCCTTAAAACGCTTCTTCCTGCTCAGCCTCAGCCTCTTAACGGTGGTGGTGATTCTCGTCGGTGGGGGGGCGATCGCTCAATACCCCTCCCCCCTCAATATCCCCACCATGGCCGACCCCGAACCCCCCGAAGTGAGCCAGCCGGAGAACCTTGAACCGCCCCCCCCCGCCCTCGGTTGGGAATTCCTTGGTGTTCGTACCCCCAACCAAGTCACCCTCAACGAAGTGGAATACTTCGGCGACTGTCCAGGGGAACAAACCGCCACCATCGAAGCCCGCTTCTTTTCCGACGCAATCCCCACCGCCCGCCGCCGTCGCGTCATGGTTCGCAACATTACCCGCGGCCTCGACGATGACCCCTATCCCTACACCGATCGTGAATACGAGGAAGGGCGACTTTCAGAAGAAACCAATATGCGCTTTGGCACAGACCACAGTGGCCGTTTTTTCCACGTTCTGCCTGGCGAAAACATCTTTGAATATGAAATCAAAGACCGCCGCGAGGTGATTGATGCAGGCCAATTCACCGCCACCATTGACCGGAATCTGCGCACAGAGGATCGACCGGCAACCTGGCGAGAGGATCGCGCCTGTGCCAATGACAGCGTGGCCACCAATGTCTGTGCCGATTTGCGCGATCGCCGTCAACTCCGCTGTCCTGATGGGCGCGTTCTCGAAACGGAACTTTTCCCGTCCAACGCCACCATCATCACCGCCATCCATAACCTCACCGGCCAGCCCATCAACTTCTCCGTCAACAACCGCATGACCCAACTTTTCCCCAACGCCTACACCCAACTCACCGACGACTGGATCACCATCCAATACCAAAAAACCGACGGCAGCTTCACCACCGAACGCCTCACCCGTGGCACACGCTACCGCTTCTATTTCTCCGGCAATGTCCTCCGCTTCGACTCCTACTCCCAATCCGTGCGCTAGCCCCTAGTACAGAGTCAAGACTTAATATTCGGATTGTCTTGAATGTCCAACACTCAACGTGACGGTGCGTTACGCTTTGCCAACAGCATCCTAATTCTTTGCATTGACGCTGCACTAGTACAGAGTCAAGACTTAATATTCGGATTGTCTTGAATGTCCAACACTCAATGTGACGGTGCGTTACGCTTCGCTAACAGCACCCTACAAACATCCTGATTCTTGGCATTGACGCTGCACTAGGGATTACAAACCATCCGGTAAATGTCCATCAGTTGCTCGTAATTTTGGGCCGCTGTGTAGCGTTGCTCAAAACTCTGCCGCGCTGCCCGGCGCAGGGCTAAGGGATCAGGGTGTCTGAGGAATTCTTTCACCGCCGCCGCTAGGGACTCTGGGTTATTGGGTTCAAACAAATAGCCCGTTTTGCCCGTGGTGATTAATTCCGGTGATGCACCGAGGCGGGAGGCGATGACGGGAGTGCCGACGGCAAGAGCTTCGATGATCACCCGGCCAAAGGTTTCATGCCACTTCGAGGGAAAAATCACCACCGCCGCTCGTTTCATCAATTCATAAACTTGTTCTAACGGGACAGATCCAAGGAGTTGAATGGACTGGGATTGTTGGGTGGCGGCGGTTAATGCGGGTTCGAGGGGGCCACTGCCGACAATTTTTAAGGGCAAAGGATGATCCAGGATTTGCCAAGCCTGGATTAAGAGGTCAAGCCCTTTTTCCACTGACAAGCGACCGACAAACAACGCATAGTTGCCATCGCCTAATCCGATGCCAGGATCGGGGTCTACAAAATGGGGTTTAACGTGAATTTTATCGGTGGGGAAACCACTTTGGGTAAAGAGGCTGCGCCCCTTTTCACTCATGACAATATAGCGATCAATGTGATGTTTCCACGTGCCTAACGCATGGTGCGTCATCACCATGGCAATGGTGACGGCGGTGGCGGGCCGACTCCGATAACAACTGTGGATCAGGCCGGGGTAGGGAATGGGTTTATTTAAACAATCGTGACAAATCTGGCCATTACGGAAAAAGAGGCCATTGGCGCAGAGGAGGCGATAGTTATGGAGGGTTTGCACGACGGCGACCCCTGCATCTTTAGCGGCGTAGTAGACCGATGGCGAGATTAAGGGGAAAAAGTTGTGGACATGAACAACATCGTAGTGATCCTGTTGCAGAATCTGGGTGATGTTTTGATAGGTTTTTTTTGACCAAATGGTGTCGCGGGCGAGTTTGGTGAGATTGTTTTGGGTGATGGTTTTGTTGGTTTCGGAATAGGTGGTGACGGTATGACCGTGCTGTCGCAACAGTTGACATTCAGCGATCGCAGACTCATCTTCTCCCCCCCGGATCATGTACTGATTGTGGACACTCAATATGTTCATGCTCTATCCATCATCACCAACAAAATACACCTCAAGATCACGAATCATAGTGTGAGGCTATGCCATACCGTTGAACCATTATCCTCTCTGCTGATTTCCTCAAGGAATGGGGGTGAAAAATTAACTTCCGTTATACCTTAACAGGTCTTTTTTGAGGAACTTGAAGGATCATACGGAGACAGATCCTATCGTGGCGATCGGGTTTGGAGGATTTGCCAACCGCGCGATCGCAATTTCTGCCGGGCCCGATCGGGATCAAGGGTGGCGAGGTAGTTGGGGGGTTCCCAGGGGTGAACATCGCTAAAGTCGGGGGGGTAGAGGAGGGGTTTCCAGAAGCCTTTCCAAATCCGAAAAATGGTGTAACCCCGGTCGATCAGATATTGGGTGGCGGGGCTGGGATAACCTTCGTGTTGTTCGTAGACGATATCCCGAATGCAGCGATGGCGCAGGAGGCGATCGCACCCCTGAAACGCCGCTAATTCATAGCCTTCAATATCGATTTTCAACACCCCAATGGCCGGATCATCGGGTAACAACGCATCGCCGGTGGTGAGGGGGACGGTTTCAATCCGCAGGGTGTCGGCGGGGTTGTCGTTGGTTGTGGTGAAAATGGCCGCTTCGCAGCGGTTGCGTTTGGGGATGCGGAGGGTGGCGGTTCCGGCTTGGTTGGCGAGGGCGATCGCATGTAATTCCACCGTTGCCCCGCTGCCCAACTCCCGCCACGCTGACCGATGCCGTTCCAATTCGCCATACACCTCCGGATTCGGCTCAATGGCGATCACCCGACCCCGCGCCCCCACCCGCGCCGCCAACAAACTCGTCACATAGCCAATATTCGCCCCCACATCGAGCACCGTTTCCCCCGGTTCCGTCAGTCGCCAGAGGGTTTCACTCAGGGCCAAGTCATACAGCCCCATCACCCAGAGCGACCATTCCACCGTATGATCCGGGCGCGGCTCCACCCAGAGCGGGAAGCCCCAGGGCGGTGTAATTTTTTGGATGCCGACGGTGTCAGCTTTCGGGCGACCGAAGCGCCGCCAGAGTTGCCGGGGTTGCAAGACATATTCCGGGCGGGTCAGGTAGGGAGGCAGCATGGTGTTAGTTGCTGGGGGTGGGGGGGTTGAGTTGGAGGGCGGGCGCGTCGGGACTTTGAAGATCGATGTAGTCGATGTCGCTGGGTTGGATATGGGTGGGCAGGGTGCGCATTTGGGCGAGAACATCAAGCTGCTGGGTTAAGCGGTTGCTGCTGTAGCCGCCGAGGTGAACTTCACCGAGTTCGGTGTGGAGAATCAGGTTTGTGGGGGATTGCAGGTCAATTTCAAAGATTTCGATGGTGGCTTGGCTGAGGAGGGTGTAGATGTCGGGCCAATGGGGACGGGTGCGATCGGAGAGGCCGATGACGGTGAGGGTGGGGAGGTGGGTGGTGGTTTCAAGGTTACTGTAGCTGTCATGGGGCATCCAAATGCCTTGGGCATCGACGAAGCCCACGCCATCGGGGCGGGTGTCACTGGTGGCGATGATGGCGTTGCCGGGGAGGGCGATCGCCACGGGTTGGCGTTCTTGGATTTCCAGGGTCAAGCTGGGGGGGAGGAGCTTACGGGTGACGACGGCAGCGGCGATGGGGGCCTGGGCTTCGAGGGCTTGGCTGAGGCGTTTGGGCTTCACCTCAAGGAGGGGTTGGGGATAGTCGAGGGGCATCAAGTCGCGGATCGTGGCTTCGCTGAGGTGTTCCACGCCTTGGATTTTCACCTGGTCAGGGGATGTGATCACCCAGTCGGGACGGGTGACGAGCCAGACCATGCCGCCCGCCATGCTACAGACGAGGAGCGATCGCCATAGTTTTTGTAAGATCAACAGTTGCCGCCGCCGTTTTAAGCGCAGACGACGACTTTTTAACTCATCGGATGTGGTGGAGGTAAGCGTAGCCATATCAGCATTGCCCCAAAACTGTCGTGCCAACGGAACCGGCTGCGATCGCAATCAACGGCCGATTGGCTTATCGGCTATGATACCCTACCCCTCTGCGTCCGTGAGGTCTTGCCTGATTCTCAACTCCGTACAATTGCGGTTAGGGGAGACACCAAGGGCCTCAAGATCGCTACCACTGAGTACACTCAAGACTGTCATCACAGCTTTAATCAATCTGCATCTTTTAACAGTGACTGATCACCATGCGCAAGTTCTCATGGGATCACGACCGGTCAGCCTCGATTCTGAGCCTCAGCTCAAGACCTAGGCTGACCCGTTCAAGACACAGTCTCAGAGCGATGTGGATGTCCTGGGTCATCCCCCCAACACGGTCAGTTTTTAACAGGGCTGAAGGTGTTTGAAGGGTATCGCTTCATCACCGGGGTTAAATCTGGACATCCCCTCGCCACCACTGAATTTAGGGATCATCCCTCAGTGACTGCATCTACATCAGGGAATGAATTTTCATGCAATTGCATCTTTTTTTCAAAGCGTGTAACCCCAGTAAGACGTTAAATCTCGGCAATCCGAACGATCGCCGCTACTACATTGACTTTGCCGCCGTGCGGGGGGGCAAAATTGTGGAGGCGCTCGAACGAACGATCGCCCGTCTGTCCCCCGACGAACCCACCTGCCAACTGTTTAGCGGTCACATTGGCTGCGGCAAATCCACCGAACTGCTGCGCCTCAAAGCGGGGTTAGAGGCCCAGGATTTTCATGTGGTCTATTTTGAATCGAGTCGGGATTTAGACATGGCCGATGTGAGTGTGAGCGATATTTTATTAGCGATCGCCCGCTCCGTCAGCGAAAGCCTCGAAGCCGAGAGCATTCATTTCAAACCCGGCTATTTCGTCACCCTCTTGCAGGATGTTAAGTCACTGCTGCAAACCCCCTTAGACCTGGAAACCGAGGCGGAACTCTCCGTCGGTATCGCCAAAATCACCGCCAAAGCCAAGGACAACCCCAAACTGCGCGAACAACTCAAGCAATCCCTCGAACCGCGCACCGAAGGCCTGTTACGGGCTATCAACACCGAAATTCTCGCCCGTGCTAATCAAGAATTAAAATATCGCGGCAAGCAAGGCCTCGTGGTGATTGTGGACAACCTCGATCGCATTTCCCCCAGTCAACTCACGCCGACGCGATCGCTCCCCGAACACCTCTTCATTGATCGCGGCTCCCAACTGCGCCGCCTGCAATGCCACATGGTCTACACCATCCCCCTTGACCTGATCTTCTCCAACGACTACCAAACCCTCAAAAATCGCCTTGGCGGCGGCGTTGCTCCCACGATCCTACCAATGATCCCAATCCAACACCGCGACGGGCGCGAACATCAACAGGGCATGGATCTGCTCAAACAGATGATCCTCGCCCGCGCCTTCCCCGACCTCAAGCCCGCCCAACGCCTCGACCGAATCACCGAACTCTTTGACCACAGCAGCACCCTCGATCGCCTCTGTCAGATCAGCGGCGGCCATGTGCGCAACCTCCTCGGCCTGCTCTACACCTGTCTGCGTCACCAAGATCCCCCCATCCCCCGCGACTGTGCCGAAACCGTGATCCGCAGCTACCAAGACGATCTCCTCCTCGCCCTCGAACAGCATGAATGGGAGTTAATTTTTCAAGTGCTGCGCGAACAGAGCCTCAGCGGTGAAAAAGAATATCAATTGCTGCTGCGGAGTATGTTCGTCTTTGAATATCGAGATGAACAGGGCCGCTGGTTTGGGATTAATCCTGCCCTGATGGAAACTGAACCCTTTAAAGCCATGGCCCGGCAACTGATCCCGATCTCCACCGCTAAGGATGATGCCCACCGTGTACGCTAGAACTGTAGCGTTTTTCCCCGATTATGACGGTCCTTGTGCTTGGCAGTATCAATATGGATTTGGTGGTGAAAACTCCGCGCTTACCGAAGGCGGGCGAAACCTTGATTGGCCATGAGTTTTTCTCGGCCTTTGGGGGCAAAGGGGCGAATCAGGCGGTGGCGATCGCTCGCCTCGGTGTGCCCGTGAACTTCATCGGTCAGGTGGGCGGTGATGATTTTGGTCAAACCCTCTCGATCGCCCTCACTGCTGCCGGGGTAGGAACAGCGGGCCTAGGGGTGAATCCTGAGGTGAATTCTGGGGTTGCCTCGATCGTCGTCAGTGCCACGGGGGAAAATACGATCGCCTGCGCCGCTGGGGCCAATGCCACCGTGGGCGCGACCGAGCTAGCCTATCTTGCTGAGCAATTACCCACAGCCCAATGGCTCTTGATGGATTTGGGGATTCCCTTAGCGGTGGTACAGGCTGCGATCGCTCAAGCCAACGCTGCCCAAGTGCCCGTCCTCCTCGATCCTGCCCCCGTCACGACCTCAATCCCCGCCGATCTCTGGCCCGGCGTGACCGTCCTCACCCCCAACGAAGTGGAAGCCGGCCAACTCGTGGGCTTCCCCGTCACCGATGCCACCACAGCGGCCGAAGCCGCTGCCATCATCCAAGGCTGGGGCGTGGAGACGGTGCTGATTACCCTGGGGGAGCGGGGGGTTTGGTGCGCTACCCCAACGGCGGCGGAACTAGTACCCGCCTATCCGGCAACGGTGGTGGATACGGTGGCGGCGGGGGATGCCTTTAATGGGGCGTTCATTGCGGCGCAGGTGGCGGGGAAATCTATCTCGGAATCGGTACGGTGGGGCACGGTGGCCGGGGCGTTGGCGGTGGGTAAAGCCGGGGCGCAGCCGTCGTTGCCGAGTCAAGCCGCAATGCTGGCACAGTTACAGACCAAGGATGCAGAATGAACCGGGAGCATCTACTGTATGCCTGCGTTTAATCCCCCTCTCCGTCAGGGCAGCGAGCTAGAACCGGGCAGCGAGCTAGAACCGGGCAGCGAGCTAGAAGCTCGCACTACTCGCACTACTGAAGATTACAGTAGTGTGAGCCTCTGGCTCACTCCTGCCCGATCCAGACTCGCAACTTGGGTTATGGATCAGCAGTAGTCCCTAGGAGAAGGAAGCTCACAGAAAAGCCCTCTCCTGAGGGAGAGGGTTGGGTGAGGGGTTGCAGAACAACGTTCCACAGAATCAAATCAACTCAGGGTGCATGGCTTCGACAGAACAGACGACGGTGGCGAATCAGCGATCGCTCGCTGCCTTGGGACGGGCGATCCGGCTGTCCTTGGGGGAATTTAACCTGATTTTGGTGCGGTGTAATTACCAAGAGTTACAGCGCCAAGTGCTGACGGATTTAGAAGACTGGTTTGCCGCAGCGGGGGAAGCCGTGCCGTGGCGATCGCACACCCTCGCCCCCGACACCCTCAACCTCTTTGATACCCTGCGGGGAATTTACCAAGAATCCCACTGTGAAGCCTTGATGGTGTGGGGATTTGAAGCCATTTATGACCTGAATACAGTGGTGGCGGGGGCTAACCAAGTGCGGGACGAATTTCGCCGCGCTTTGCCCCTGCCGATTGTGCTGTGGATGACCGACACCAGCCTCCAAGCCCTGACCCGTTTGGCCCCGGACTTTAAAAGCTGGGCGGCGATGTCGATTCAGTTTGAACTGTCCCTGCGGGAGTCGATTTCCTTCTGGTGGCAGGTGACGGAGGATCTATTTCGGCAGGTGCTAGAGGCGGGAACCCTGACCTTTTTGCCCAATGGGGCCTTGGATCTCGCGCCGGGCTGTCGGCTCCGCCACGAACTCGAAGCGGCCCAGCGATCGGTGCATCTAACCCCCGTTAGTGAAGCCACGTGGCAGTTTATTTTGGGGCGCGATGCCTATGCGGCTGGGGAACTGGAGACAGCGATCGCCCACTATCACCAGAGCCTGACGGTATGGAGTCAGGGGCAGGGGTTTTGGGAACGACGGCGGGAGGATTTGCAAATTGTCTCGTCCGCCTCATTGCGCAATCCGTTTTTAGAACATAAGGGGTTACTGCTGTTTCACCTCGCCCTCTGCACCCATCAACAGGTGCGACAATCCCCCGCCCAAGCCGCTGAAGCCTGGCAACAAACCCGGCATTATCTCGAAGCCAGTTGGGAAATTTTTGCGGTGCGCCAGCGGGATGAGTTGGCGGTGCAAATCTTGCTCCATTGGGGGTTTGTCTTGGTGCAGCAGCAGGATTGGCCCGCCCTGCGGCGGCTCTGTACCGAGGCCCAAGACTTGCCCTTGGTGCAGACGGTGGATCTGTATCGGGGGCAGATTCACGGGTTTTGGGCCCAAGTGGCCCAAGCGGCAGGCACACCGGACGAGGCGATCGCTCAAGCCAACATCGCCACGGCAACCCTCTCCCCCCAAGACAATCCGCTCCATTGGGTCTGGGTGATGGCGGTGCGGGCCCAGGCCGAAGCGAGTCAGGGTCAAAGTTCCACGGCGATCCTGACCCTCGAAGGGGCCCGCCGGGTGCTGATTCAAACCTGGTCTACTTGTCTTTCGAGTATTGGGTTGCAGCGGGAAGCCCTGTATCTGCAAGTGGTGGAACAGTTGCGATCGCACCATACCCAGCACCATGATTACAAACGCGCCTTCAACCTCAAACAAGAGCAATATTTAGTCGAACAAATGATCGGCCAACGGGCGTTCTATGGGGTGATGCCCACCCCCCTAACCCCAGAGATGAAGCTCTATCCCTCCTACCGCTATTCCCCCTCGGTCACGGGTCGGGAAGCGGCGATCGCGCAATTCATCGAACGGATCAGCCGCCATGACCATCGCCTCACCGTCCTCCATGGCGCGTCGGGCGTGGGCAAAAGTAGCCTGCTCCACCACCTCATCCCCCACCTCGAATCTCAAATCATCGGAGCGCGGGAAGTGGTTCCCGTCTTCCAAACCCAATACCGGCATTGGGATGCCCTCCTCTGCACCGTCTTCCAAGCCGCGATGCCCACCCCCCTTCACCATCCCGTCACTGACATCGCCAGCCTCCTCGATCATCTGCGCTGGAATGGTCAGAATCGGCTGTTAACGGTGTTGATTTTTGACCAGTTTGAAGACTTTTTCTTCTTTTGCCCCGCCGTGGAGGAACAGCATCGCTTTTACGAGTTTTTCCGGGATTTATTGCGCCTGCCGTTCGTGAAGGTGATCCTCTCGCTGCGGGACGATTATTTGCATTATCTCTTGGCCATTGAACGCCATATCGAACTCGATGGCATTGATAGTAATCTCCTCGGTCGTCAAGTCCGCTATGCGCTGCGGGATCTCAGCCCCATCGAAGCGGAACAGGTGATCACCCATCTGATCGAGCAAGCCCATTTTCAACTGACTCCGGATTTAATTGCGGCGTGGATTACTGATTTAGCCGAGGGCCGGGGGACGGTGCGCCCCTTGGAGTTGCATCTGTTGGGGGCGCAACTCCAGGCGGATCAGATCACCACCTTGGCGGCCTATCGGGCCTTGGGGCCGAATCCGAAAACCACACTGGTGACGCGATCGCTCACCACGATCATCGCCGACTGCGGCCCGGAACATCAAACCACCACCTGGCACGTCCTCTTCGCCCTCACCCTCGACAACAACACCCGCCCCCTCAAGACGGTGAGCGATCTCAGTCATATTCTCTACGAAACCAACCCCGATCACTCCATCGCTCAATATCAGGAGCAATTGACGCTGATTTTAGAAATTTTGGTGGGATCGCGCTTGGTGTTTCGGTTTCCTGAAGATCCTGAAGACCGGTTTCAATTGGTGCATGATTACCTCGTGCCGACGATTCGCCGCCAATACCGCGATCGCCTCAAACGCCAAATGGCCGCCGAACGGGCCGCCAACTCCCGCCAATTGCTCCACCTCACCCGCCAACGCTGGACAGCGATCGCCCTGGGGGGGGTCATGACCCTCCTTGCGGGGTTAACGGGCCTCTGGGCCTGGCAAATTAACGGCCAACGGCAACGGGCAGAGCAGGCCCTCAGTAACGCCGAACTCCTCACCCTCAGCACCACCGCCGAAGCCGCCCTCACCGCCGGTCAAAACCTGACCGCCCTGGTCACCGCTCTCCAGGCCGCCCGCCGCTTAGAGCAGCACCGCCAAGCCACCCCCCTCGCCTTTCCCCTCAATACCCAACCCCAGATCACCCCAGCCGTCCAACTGAAAGTTCTCGCCAGCCTTGAGCAGGCCCTGCATCAGGTGCGCGAACGGAACCAATTCAACGGCCATAGTGATGTGGTGTGGGATGTGGCCTATAGTCCCGATCAGCGATTTTTAGCCACCGCTAGCCGCGATCGCACCATCCAAATTTGGTCACCCCAGGGGAAACGACTCCGCACCCTGACGGGGCCAGAGGACAGTATTACCAGCGTCGTGATCCAACAACAGGGGCGGGGGGGGGG
>NZ_JAQMTY010000151.1 GCF_028330765.1 Spirulina subsalsa CS-330
CCAACCGCCCAGGGCCATGTAGGCGCAGGGGAACAGTAGCAAACCAGACCATCCGATGAAGACGAAGCGATCGCGCTTGAGCCAGTCATCCACTGAGTCAAACCAGCCTCGCTCTTGTGTTCTTCCAACAGCTATGGTCATAAATTCAAAAATCCTCTTGCTTGGTGAATTAAAGGCAAGATTCCTATAAATTGGGCCGCTTGCGATCGCAACTTTAGGTGATTTACCCCTCAGCGCGCCGATCAGCGTCAGCTCAAAAATCGGGCTGATTAAGACACAAATCAACAGGTACGAGTTGCGCAGGTAACCCCATAACAATGCGGAGCGCAAGCAGAGTCGATCGTTTAGTTGAGACTAAAATCTCCAACTCTTCAGATCTGTGTTTTTAAACAGTGCAGCCAGTTCAATAGGGAACTGCTCTATGCGGTTAGCCTGAACAGAGGTTCGGTTTTCCCGCACTTAAAACATTATTACCGAAAATTTTACAAATTGACACATCATTCCTCAGAAATCTACCATTCCGCCTCCCCCGGCACCAAAAACAGTCTTCGGATACACCGACCCCAGCACAGATCAGATCCAATGGTAGAATTGGACTCTAACCCCATAGCATCTTTGAGAAATTTGGTTTCATGACCGCATCGATATCATCCCCCTCAGAGTCAGTCCTGCGGCAAACAGTGCTAGGCTCTCGCCGGATCAGCAACATCTTTTGGGCGGTTATTTCAGCCATTGGTGGCATCGGTTTTTTCCTGGCTGGCCTATCGAGCTATCTGCACAAAAACCTATTACCCGTCACGGATACGACCCAATTAGTTTTCATTCCCCAGGGGATTGCCCTCCTGTTCTATGGCGTGATTGGCAGCTTCATTGCCCTTTACCAAGGCATTATGTTTATCCTGGATGTCGGAGGGGGGTATAACGAATTCGACAAGGTAGCACAGCAAGTGACGATCTTCCGGTGGGGATTCCCTGGCAAAAATCGTCAGATCAACATCACCTATGCCCTTGATGATGTGCAAGCGATCCGCGCTGAAATTCGCGAAGGACTCAACCCCAAACGTGCCCTTTACCTGCGGGTCAAGGCCAGCCGCGATCTTCCCCTAACCCGTGTGGGCGAACCCTTAAGCCTGTCCCAATTGGAAAACCAAGGGGCTGCCTTGGCTCGCTTTTTGGATGTTCCCCTTGAAGGCCTCTAAACACTGAAAGCTGATGATGACTGTTTGGTTCAGACAACAACGGTGGGTCATGATGTGGGCGGTGCTCTTCACGGCCCTTTTCATGGTGGGGTGTAGCACCCCGACCACTACGTCGCCCTCAAGTTCAGAAACACTATCGACTGCCGCCGCCACCAGCGCCAGTGAGACGACTGCCGATTCGACCCCAGCCGAAACCGGCACAATTACAGAACAATCTAGTAATGATATGAGTGATTTACCCAGACTAAATGGCAAGGCAACGGTTGTGATGACGGTGAATGATCAACCGATCACGATCGCAATTGATGGAGACAAGGCCCCCATTACTGCGGGTAATTTTGTGGATCTCGTGCAGCGGGGGGTTTACGACAATTTGGTGTTTCACCGCGTGGTGACTCAACCCCAACCCTTTGTTGCCCAAGGCGGAGACCCCCAGGGCAAAGATCCGAATTTTCCCGCGAGCCGTTTAGGGACGGGGAGTTTTGTTGATCCGGATACCGGGAAACCCCGCTATATTCCGTTGGAAATTACCCCGGCTGGGGCATCGGAACCGACCTACAGTACGGTGCTTTCTGGTGCGACGGGGCCAGAGTTGAAGCATACCCGAGGCGCGATCGCCATGGCTCGCTCACAAATGCCGGATTCAGCCTCGGCCCAGTTCTACTTTGCCCTGGATGACCTGTCGTTTTTGGATGGGAGTTATGCTGTCTTTGGTCAAGTGACTGAGGGGATGGATGTGGTGGATGGCATTGAACAAGGCGATCGCATTCAAACCGCGACAGTGACCGAAGGCTTGGAAAACCTCCAACAACCCTAACCCGCCATGGGTGTGGTGATTACCGGCATTGGGGTATCGTCTGCGTTGGGAAATCACTGCCAAACTTGGCAACGGCTGCTGCGGGGTGAATCTGCCATTCACCCCATTCAGCCGTTTTCTGTATTGCCGCCGGCTCCCTTAGCGATGATTGGCCCGACTCCGCACCGGTTAACCGAGTTGTTGCCCCCCCTGATTGCTGATGTTGTCGCCGATGCGCAATTAGAGCTACCGCTGCCAGATTGTGGGGTGGTGGTGGGGTCGAGTCGGGGCTGTCAGGGGGATTGGGAAGCGGCAGGTGGGGCGCGATCGCAGTCCTTAAGCTGGCAAACCCACGGCCTGGATGCGGCGGCTTGGCACACCGCTGCGATGCTGCACAGTCGCGGCCCGGTGCAGGCTCCCATGGCCGCCTGTGCGACGGGGTTATGGGCGATCGCCCAAGGCTATCGCCTTATTCAGCGGGGTGAGTGCGATCGCGTCATCGTCGGAGCCGTGGAAGCCCCGATTACCCCCCTCACCCTCGCCGGGTTTGCCAAGATGGGCGCATTGGCTCAAACCGGCTGCTATCCCTTCGATCGCCACCGGGAAGGCTTGGCCCTAGGGGAAGGGGGGGCGCTGTTCTGTTTGGAATCAACGGCGATCGCTGCTGCCCGTCACGCCCCGATCTACGCCGAAATTCGCGGCATTGGCTTCACCGCCGATGCCCACCATGTCAGCGCCCCCGATCCCAGCGGTCACGGGGCACGCCAAGCGATTCACCACTGCTTACATCGGGCCCAGTTGACCCCCCACCAGATTAGCTATCTCCATGCCCACGGCACCAGCACCCACCGGAATGATCTCCAGGAAGCAGCGGTGATTGCGCAACTCTTTCCCCCCACCCTCCCGATTAGTTCAACGAAGGGGGCGACGGGTCATACGTTGGGGGCATCGGGCGCGTTGGGGGTGGCGGTTTGTGCGTTGGCGATGCGATCGCAAACCCTCCCCCCCTGCGTCGGCCTGCGAGACTCTGCCTTTCCCGCCCTCCATCTCATCCGTCAGGCCACCCCCGCCCCGATTGATCACACCCTCTGCCTTAGTTTTGGCTTCGGTGGCCAAAACGCCGCCGTGATCCTCTCGGTTCCGGAGTGATCGTCTCAATCGTTAAAAAAAGGCTAATGACCTGGAAACGGTGAAGAGACAATCAATCCAGAAATTCCGGCTCTGGTGCAGCGACGGGCATTTGAAAACGAATTTGGGTGAGGGCATCACCGGCGGCGGGTGTGGCTTCAAGGGTCATTGCCCCCGCCATATGTTGAATCAGGGTTTTGCTGAGAGTAAAGGTCATGGCCGCCGAGGGGAGAGGGGTGGGTAAGGCATAGCCTGCCGCTGCGGTGGCGAGGGGGGGTAACGGAGCTTCGAGGGAATCTGTTTCCCAAATGGTTTGGGGAGACCGAATCTGTAAGACGAAATCAACGGTTTCGGCGTGGGGTTCAAGGCTGAGGGATAACTCGCCTTCTTGCATCAGGGCGATCGCTGCACTCATCACATTCGCGATCGCCTGCACAAATTTTTTCTCATCGGCCATGATGTAGATTTCGTCATCAATGTCCGGAATCGTTAAGCCATAGCCCCGATTCGTCGCCAACAGGTGCGTCAGTCGCTCAATCCCAGCGAACACCGTTGGAATCGCCAGGGGATGAACTTCGATCCGGTTCGCGCCATAGTCGAGTTTGGACACGTAGATGATTTCATCCAATAACTTCAGGAGTTTCTGTGCTGCTTCGTGGGCTTGCCGGATAAACTCGCGCTCTTCTTCGGGATTTTCACAAAGATCCGACAAAATTAATTGATGTAACCCCATTATGCTACTGAGGGGGGCGCGGAGTTCATGGGATGTACGGGCAAGAAACCCGCCCTTGAGTTGCCCTAGATGAATGGCCTGTCCATAGGCTAGGGTCATCGTCGCTAAATCGGCAGAAAGAGACTCGATAGTCTGAAGATCATCCATGTTAATTGTGTCAGTGGCTTAAAACGATGCTACCTTGACGCAGAATCTGCCAATCGTTCTGTATCCATTTTGCAACAGTTGACGGTTGTCCACTCCCCAACGCATCAGTGGTGGGTAAAAGCTCCGGGCCCGGCACGCCGACGGCGGGAAAGGCCTCATGAATGGCCGCTAAGGTGGTCAAGGGTGGTGAACCGGATCGATTGGCGCTGGTGGTGGCGAGGGGTTGGGTTTGGCGCAGGAGGTCGAGGGCGAAATCCTGGGCAGGAATGCGGATGCCGATCGTGCCGGGCTGCTGGGGGTTCATGGCGCGGGGAACTGCATCCGTTGCAGGGAGGACGAGGGTTAAGGGGCCGGGCCAATGGTGGGCGGCGATCGCTCGCCATTGCTCCCGTTCTGCCGCCGTCCCCGCCAGATAGGGTAAAAAATCCTCCCACGCCGCCCCCAAAAGAATCAGCGGCTTATCAGCGGCTCGCTGCTTCGTGTCAAAAATTTTCTGGCCATGGTGGGGCAAGGTTGCCAAGGCGGGCACTGTATCCGTCGGAAAGGTGATCACATCCCCGGCTTGAACCCATTGCGTTAAGGTGGCGAGAGAGGAAACATACATACAGCAATTCGCACCAGAAAAATAGCTAATCCATTGTATCTAGATCGAGCAGCAGTCCCATCTAAATCCCCCAGAATCTGGTTAAATCCCCATTAGGGCAGGGTATAGGCGAGGACAAATCGCTCAATTCCGGCGAGGTCGGAATAAAGTTGAATGCGGTGATACTGCCCCTGGGCCCGGAGGAGATCCGCCACGGTGGGAGCTTGGCCCGCCATTAATTCCACCAGCCACAGTCCATCGGGTTTGAGGAACTGGGGGGCAGTGGTGATGAGATGGCGCAGGGCGGTTAAGCCGTCATCTCCCCCATCGAGGGCGAGATGGGGTTCGTGGTCGCGAACTTCGGGCTGTAATTGGGCCAGGTCGCGGCTGGGAATGTAGGGGGGATTGGATACCATGGCGGCGATGGTTCCGGCTTGATGGTGCAAGGGATGCCACCATGGGCCGTGATGCCAGGTGACGCGATCGCTCAAACCATTCAATTCGCCATTCTGACGGGCGATCGCCAAGGCCGCCGCGCTGCAATCCACCCCATGAACGATCGCCCCCGGCAACGCCTGGGCCAATCCGAGCGCGATCGCACCGCTCCCCGTGCCCAAATCCACCCAAACCCCCGTTGCTAACGGGGAAGATTGCGCCACCTGTTCACAGGCAATCTCAATCATCAGCTCCGTTTCCGGGCGGGGAATCAACACCGCCGGCCCCACCATGAGCCGCAAATGTCGCCACACCATCTGCCCCGCTAAATATTGCACCGGCACTCGCGCCTCTAGCCGTTGTTGCCACAGCCGATCCAACGCTGCCCGATCCCACTGTGTTGCGATCGCCCCCTGCCCCCGATAGGTTCCCAATCGCAAACTCAACCGATCCAAGCCAATCAACCCCTGCAACAGCCAATCCACTTCCCCCGGATCAACAGAAACAGCAGCAGCCGTTTGTTTCGCCTGCTGCTGCCAATCCCAAAGGTCTTGTCCAGTGATCATCGCCTTTTTGCTTAATTGCCAGCGTTCACCCGTTGGAGGGCTTCACTCGATGGCACCAAGAAAATTTGCTGCAAGCCCGGTTGGTTACTCCGTTCCCAATTAGCCAAGATCAGTTCAAGGGTGCTGACTTCAATCGTCACTTGATCCGAGTTCGCGGGTAACGCTGAACTTTCCCGGTAGCGTTGGGCCAAGGCATCGGCCTGTTGCTTAGAAAAATAGAAGGGGACAATCGGCTCGCCATTTTCCTGTTCCAAGGTGAGATAAACACTATTGGCCACATTGGCGGGATCGTTCACCCGCACCGCGAACAGGGGCACGCCTTGCAGTTCACGATCCGCCGGTAACAGCGTTTGGGCTAGCTCCACCTCTCGTTGATCGGGAATATAGACAAAATCCACATCATCTTCAGACACACCGCCATTTTGGGCGGCGAGCATCCGTTGACGCTCAATGGTGTAGATTTCCTTCATCGATACCGGAATCACCTGCACCTCGCCGTTGAAATTACCATTACCGGCTAGAACCCGTTGGCGAAAGGCATCCGCATCATTCGGATCGATAAAGACCCCGGCAAACAGTTGATTTTCCACACGGGCGACGAGGGGCGCACCATTTTCATCAGTGACAGTAAACACCGGAATCGCTTCGAGGCGCTCTTCAATTTCAGCCGGGGTCAAGGCTAAAGCCGGTGCGATCGCAGACAGGAGGGTCGAACCCACCAACCCCATTGACATAACCCAGCGCATCAATCTTTTGTTCATGGAAATCCTCTTCATTCTTCTTAGCTTCAGGACGAAATAAAATTCAGTAACGTGATATTTACAGTAAAGAATTGCTTGCGATCGTACCCTTTTCCTGTGTCAGTTTCCTGCCCGTCCATCTCAGATAGATCATGCAACCTGCAAAACTAAACACATTATTTCAGCATCACGATCCCATCAGCAACGACCCACCCAAATCATCAAAATAAGGCAGCATTGCCTTCATCTACTCAGACCTACCCCCCCTCAGAATGTTCCGTCTCCCCCCTGCCAGAATCAACCCGAACCCCTCAAAAGGACAGCAGAATCGATCCCCAACTCAGCAGTTCCCATTCAATATTAAAAATCGGGATGACAGGATTTGAACCTGCGACATCCTGCTCCCAAAGCAGGCGCGCTACCAAGCTGCGCTACATCCCGTAATCATTTCACTCTAACGTGAACAGTATAGCGAATCACCTTCAACCTTGCCTAGCAACTTCCCACCTCTACCGTTAATCCGGATACCAAAACATCCCCTTAATCCCCTCCGGATCGAGAATGAAGCCCAAGCGACGATAAAAATCCACCACATGGGGATCAGCAAACAGCGTAATATTACTGATATCCTCACCCCGCAGTTTCTTAAGGGTATAGCGCATCAGCGCCTTCCCTAACCCCCGACTCTGATAGTCCGGATGCACCACCACATCCCAAATCGTGGCATTAAAGGCATGGTCAGAGGTCGCCCGTGCAAAACCAATTAAACGCCGCTTGGCCCCGCGCTGCTCCCACATCGACACCACCAAAAAGCTATTCTGAATCGCCTTTTTGACCTTCCGTAGGGGGCGACGAGACCATCCCACCGCATCACACAACTCTTCCAACTCGTACAAATCAAGTTCACGCTCAGTGCTGAACACAACCCGCGACTCTTGAGGAATAACCCCCACAGCCTCAACAGGATTAGGACGTTGAGGCGTCGCAACAGAATCTGACTGGCTAAATAAACTTTTCCAAAAACCCATGCCAATGTGGCAGATTGATCAATGCCTAATTGTACGATTTATTCGTCGTGGTCTTACCTCGTTCAGCCTGTGCAGCTTGATTTTAGGAGAATCACGCAGCACATTCTGTTTCACAGACATCAACACCGTCAATGTTTTGGTGATGATCTGGATTTGGACAGGACGCAATAGGCAAGATGATAGCATAATTGACAGACTCTCGACACTTATACTGAGCCTAGAGTCTGAGCTTCTCCATCCCGGTGCTGAGACTGGGCATTTTAGCGGCCCCAATGTCCCGGCTGTGCCCCCGAAATTCCGGACTCCGTCGATGGTGTTGTTTAGACTAGACTGATGCTATTGAGATGATGAACGTGTCTGGAATCCTCATCATGTTCCCTTTACGGCGATCGAGACGACTATGGCGGCGGGTTTAAAACCATCCACTCTCAGCCTTCTAAAACGATTCAACCAAGCGTTTCCGCAGTTTTACGAACAATTCGTAAGCAGTGAAATTCAACTGCAAAATCTACGACTCGCCTACCGTCTCTACCGGAACAAGCTGGCCATTATTGAAGTGCGCCCTGAGGGTTCTAAAAGTGCTCTCCACTTTGCCTATCGTAACCAGTCTTTCCTCCTGAGTGATATTTTCGGCGTTTTAGCGGCCTATGGATTAACAATTCACAGCCTGAATCTGTACGGCCAGATTAAGCCGCCTATGTTGGTGTTCATTAAGCTCGTGGTGTCACGGGGGAATAAGGCCCTGTCCGATAAGACGGCGGATAATGTCTGTCGTGCGATTCGGGAGGCGTTAGCGGGCCGGTTTGAAGTGGAAGAAATGTTGGCGGTGGAGTTTAATCTGGATGCGGGGCTAGAGCAGGTGGAGACGGAGTTTTATGTTGATCCGGTGTTTCACTTGCCCGCGTTGCTGATTGAGGCGGATAACCAGCCGGGTTTGTTCTATAAGGTGATGTATGCCATTTGGCAAGAGGATTTGCTGGTGGTGAATGCAAATTTGTTGGTGTGGCGGGGGCGAACTCGCTTGATTTTGTATTTGCTGGGCCCCAATGAGAGTTTGATTCCGGAATATCTGGGGCAAAAGATTGCCGAGAGTGTGCGACAGCGATTGCTTGGAGAGTAGCAGGTTTCTAGACTCGGGGGAAGCCTTCGGGCTAGGATATCGCTATGGAAACCATTGAGCTTTTTGGGGTTTCGCATACCTACGAATTTACCCCTGCATCGAATCCAAATCGGCCAGTTTTGGTGTTTATCCATGGCTGGTTGTTGAGTTGCGAATATTGGCGGCCCTTGGTGGAGGAGTTGTCGGGGGATTATGCTTGTTTGCTGTACGATTTGCGGGGGTTTGGTCGGTCGGCGGGGCGGGGTTCGGTCGGTTCAGAGTCTGGGGAGCAACCGGCGTATACGCTCCAGGCCTATGCTCGTGATTTGATGGCGTTGTTGGATCATCTTGAGCTGCGGGAGGTGTGGTGTATTGGTCATTCGTTGGGGGGCAGTATTGCGCTGTGGGGGGCGAAGTGTGATGCGCAGCGGGTGCGGGGGGTGATTTGCCTCAATTCGGGGGGGGGAATTTTTTTAAAGGAGGAGTTTGAGCGGTTTCGTCAGGCGGGGCAGCAGATTGTGAAGTATCGGGCGCGGTGGCTGACCTGTGTGCCGGGGTTGGATTGGGTGTTTGCGCGGATGATGGTGGCGCGATCGCTCCAACGCCATTGGGGACGACAGCGGCTGTTAGATTTTGTCCGGGCCGATCGCGCTGCGGCGCTGGGGGCTTTGCTCGAAACCACCACGGAAACGGAGGTGCATCGTCTTCCCCAATTGGTGGCTCGATTGTCCCAACCGGTGTATTTTCTGGCCGGACAGCAAGATCAAGTGATGGAGCTACAGTATGTCCGCCATTTGGCGAGTTTTCATGGGTGTTTTCAACAGCAGCGGGACAATGTGATTGAAATTCCCGATTGTGGGCATCTGTCGATGGTGGAGCAAACCCCGATTGTTTATCGGCATATTCTCGATATTTTGATGCGCCATCATGGGGATGCCGGTGCTCCCCCGGCGGCCATTTCCGATCCGGCGATCGCCTGTGAAGAATGATGCGATCGGGGGCAACAGAAGGGCGAGAGTGTGGCACAATGGCCGCTATACGGGCTGTCGTCTAGCTGCGCTGTAACACCAACTCCGTCGCGTCAATTCATGGATATTCGAGTGCAATCCCCTAACGATGGAATGCTCTGACTGTGGACAATCACGATTCAGACATTCCTGAAACTGGCCATAGGATTGTGAGGGTTTACCATCGTTCTACGTTAAACTGCCTAGCAATGTATGATGTCCGGTACAGACGGAATGGCTGCTGTGTTGCCATTGCCATGATTCATAAACAAAAGCTCAACATACAGAAATTGCTTGGGAGAGGTCACCTATGCTACACCGCAAGATTTATCAATTGTGTGCAGATGGTCGAGAAGTTAGTGTGTTCTTGCGGGATCAACAACGATGGATCGAACCGGCTCACATTGTCGATATTGAAGGCGATCTGGTGACGATTCGGTATGAAACAGATGAAGACGAGGAAGTCAGTTCCTGGGAAGAGATGGTGCGCCTTGAAAGTATTGGTGCCATTTCCCAGAAGCTAGCCTCTGTCCCTCGGGGCAATACCGAGATTCTCGTTTCTGATGATTGCCATGAAGCGGAACAGATCCACCCTAATTCTAAAGAAGGGCATGACAAAACATCGGGATAAGACGCTGGCATATCCCCATGGCTTTGCTGGGGGTTTAGCGATCGCAATCCCGATTTTTCCCTCATTCTCGATTCTAGACCTCTGATCACGACATGCGGAAAACGGCATTAATTACCGGCCTTACCGGTCAAGATGGTTCCTACTTGGCCGAGTTTTTGCTGGCTCAGGATTACAAGGTGTTCGGCCTCGTGCGGCGTTCGAGTTCGAGCAACCTCCAACGGATTAGCCACCTCCTCAGTGCGGTGGATATTTTGCCGGGGGATTTGCTCGATCAGCCGTCCTTGATGGATGCGATCGATGCGTCCCAACCCGATGAAATCTATAACCTCGCCTCCCAAAGCTATGTCCCCCTGTCTTGGACTCAGCCGTCCCTCACCGCTGAATACACCGGCCTAGGGGTGGCGCGGTTACTCGATTCCATTCGGCGCTGTAAACCCGATGCCCGCTTTTACCAAGCCTCCAGCAGTGAAGTCTTTGGCCAGCCCGCCGAATCCCCTCAAACCGAAGAAACCGCCTTTCGCCCCCGCAACCCCTACGGAACGGCCAAAACCTACGCCCACTGGCTGACGGTTAATTACCGCCAACATTACAACCTCTACACCTGTTGCGGCATCACCTACACCCACGAATCCCCCCGCCGAGGCTCGGAATTTGTGTTTCGCAAAATTACCCAAGGAGCCGCCAAGATTAAACTCGGCCTCGCGGATTCGTTACAACTGGGAAATTTAGATGCGCGGCGGGATTGGTGCTATGCCCCCGATGCGGTGCAGGCGATGTGGTTGATGATGCAACAAGATGAGCCGGATGATTATATTATCGGCAGCGGCACGACCCATTCCGTGCGGGATTTGGTGGCTTGTGCCTTTGACGCTGTGGGCCTCAATTGGGAGCAGTATGTATCGGTTGATCCGGCGTTTTATCGCCCCGATGAGCCGGTGCAGTTGGTGGGCTGTATTGACAAAATCCGCCAAAAACTAAACTGGCAACCGGAGCATTCGTTTAATCGCCTTGTGGAAGTGATGGTAAAGCATGATCTGGAGTTGTTGCAAACCTGATCGAAACAAAGCATGTTGTATTTAACGTATTTAGATGTCAATAGTTGGTTGATTGAGTGGGCCGAGTTGCGGATTTTGGTTGATCCGTGGTTTGTGGGGCCGTTGGTGTTTGGCAATGCGCCCTGGTTTTTTAAGACGGAACGGCGATCGCCCCGCCCCATCCCGGAGCATATTGACCTAATTTTGCTCTCCCAAGGCATTGAAGATCATGCCCATCCGCCGACGTTGGCACAGTGCGATCGCGCCATTCCCGTGATCGCATCTCCGACAGCGGCTCAGGTCGTGGCAAAGCTGGGCTACTCGACGATCACCGCCTTAAAACCGGGGGAAACCTGGCAGGGCGATCGCCTCCAGATCCAAGCCGTCCCCGGTGCAGCCCTCGGCCCCATGGTGACGGAAAACGGCTACGTGATCACGAACCCCGCCACCCAGCAGCGACTCTACTACGAACCCCACGGGATGCATTCTGCAACTGTGCAAGACAGCGGCCCGATTGATGTGGTGATTACGCCATTGATCGATTTGAAACTGCCGCTCCTGGGTGCATTCATTCAAGGTGCGAGCACGGCGCTGCCCCTGGCGCAGGCGGTCACACCCCAATTCATTCTCCCCACAGCCGCCGGGGGGGATGTGGTAGCTACGGGATTCCTGACCAACATTTTGCAAAGCAACGGCACGATCGCAGCCTTCCAAGCCGCCCTCCAAGCCCACAACCTCACCACCCAAGTGCTTGAACCGACACCGGGCGATCGCACCCCCATCCCCCTCTCTTCCCAGGTGGCATCCCCATGAGAGGGCGTGTGGTGGGCGTGATGGGGCCAGGGGCAGGGGCGACGGCGGCGGATTGTGAACTGGCCGGGGCCTTGGGGCGGGCGATCGCGTCTGAGGGCTGGGCGGTGTTAACGGGGGGGCGACCCAGTGGTGTGATGGCGGCGGTGAATCGGGGGGCAAAGCAGGCCGGGGGCCTGACGATTGGCATTTTGCCGGGGCGCGATCGCACCCTCGCCGACCCCAATGTTGAGGTGGTGATTAATACCGATCTGGGCTATGGGCGCAATAACATTAATGTTTTATCGTCCGATGCGATCGTTGCCTGTGGGATGGGGTTGGGGACAGCCTCGGAAGTGGCGTTAGCCCTGAAAAATGGTAAATCGGTGATTCTGTTGGGGTGTAATCCTACAGCGATCGCCTTCTTTCAACAATATGGCGGGGTGCAACTGAAAATCGCTGCGACCGTAGACGATGCGATCCGGGAACTCCAGACCCTGCTGATGCCCCCTCAAGATCCTCCCGATTCTTCTCCCTAGTGCAGCATCGTGGCTGAAAATATCTGAAGATTTTGGCGGTTGGCGGAAACGCTTCCAGAGCTTAGGCCGGTAGTGGGGCGGTTTCGGGCAAATAATGATAGTCCCGCAGCATGTCCACCAGTTGCACCGTGGGTTCCAGGAGACAGGTGTGGCCACTGTCGGGCAGGATGTGGGCTTGGGCTTGGGGGATGAGGGTGGCGAGACGTTGGGCTTCTTGGGCAGAGGGGAGGAGGCGATCGCGCCCCGCACCAATGGCCAAGGTCGGGGTTTGAATGGTCTGGAGTTGCGCCGCGCTCAGGTCAAACTCGCTCAGTAACGTCACCCGCCACGCTGCCCCGCCGGGGGTTGCCGCCTGCATCGCTGCGATCAAATCATGACGGTTATAGTCCGGCACACGATGCTCTGTAATTAAAAACGGCAACAGCCCCAAAGTTGCCACATGGTAAAGCGCCGTCGGGAAATGGCGCAACAGTTCCATAGCCCAGGACGTGCCTAGGGGGGATTGAAACGCCGTTGCCGCATTGATGAGAATGAGGCGATCGCACAATTGCGGCTCTTGCACCACCATCTGCAACCCCAAACAGGCCCCAAACGACTCCCCGCACAGATACACCGATCGCCCCGCCCGCACCGTCTCAACTTGAGCCGTCACCACCGCTGCTAAATCTGGCCAAGGGGTGCGATCCTCTGCGTCAATCCGCAGACAATAGGGATCAAAATAAGGACGCAATCCGGCCAGTTGACTTTTGTAGAGCGATCCCGTGCCGTCCATGCCCGGCAGGATGATCAACAGGGGGGCATCGGGTTGGGGGGGGAGGGGACGTAGAAGCTGGATAGTCTCGGAAAGGGGCATGGGTTCAGGATCAACAACGGGGCAGGGTCACGCATAACTATCATGCAACAGTTGGGCGATTTCTGCATGACAGGTGTGGGTGAGGGTTTTCGCGAGGCGGACTCCGGCGCGACCGTGGTACTGTTGGCGGGTTTCGGGGGTGATCCAAAGGGGGCGGCCAACGGTGATTTTGACCTGCTGATACTGTACCGAGGGATGCCAACCGGGACGATCAAAGAGGGGTTCGTTGGGGGCGAAAACGTGAAAGATGGAGAAGGGGGCAAAGCGGGGGTTGCAGGTTTCGCGCAGGGATGCGATCGCGATCGGCAGCACCGCCAGGGGGACGGGGGCTTGATAGGCCAGATGGGCAAAGCCGCGATGAAACCCCTGCATCTCTTCGGGTGGGGTGAGGTTCACCATCGGCTCGCCCCCTTCGGGAAAGAGTCCCACCACTTGCCCCGCTTGGAGGAAGGCGATCGCTTGCTGACGAAACTGGGGCGGATTGGTCTGGGGGGCATCAAGGGGAAAGGCTCCGTAGGCCGCCACGAGGTCTTTAAACAGGGGCACTTGGCTCATGTAGTGATGACAGGCAAACCGCACCGGACGGGCGATCGCCGCCATGATCAACGGCGCATCGAGCAAACTGCGATGGTTACTGATCACCAAGACTGGCCCCGTCCGAGGACAGCGATCGCCGTGCTTCACCTCCAACGCAATCCCCCAGCCACGGAGGAGGCCCTGGGAAAGCAATAGGGGAAAATCGGCAAACAGACGGTGATCCATCGGTGATCCATGCAGCGGCAAATTCTAATTCTCTCCATGCTACTGCTGGATGAGCGAGAGCAATTCATCGGTGGAAATTTTGCCGCTGAAATCAGCACCGGCCAGCAAACTATCGGCCAAGTCGCGCTTGGTTTGGTGGAGGGCGACAATTTTGTCTTCAATGGTGCCTTGGGCGACGAGGCGATAGATCGTAACCGGACGTTGTTGCCCGATGCGGTGGGCGCGATCGCTGGCTTGATCTTCCACCGCCGGATTCCACCAGGGGTCCATGTGGATCACAAAATCAGCCGCCGTTAAATTCAGCCCCGTCCCCCCCGCTTTGAGGCTAATTAAAAACACATCGCCTTCGCCATCCTGGAACGCATCGACTCGCTGTTTGCGTTGCTTGGCGGGGGTGCTGCCGTCGAGATATTGATAAGCGATGTTTTGGCGATCGAGATAGTCCCGAAGAATGGTGAGATGATCGACGAATTGACTAAACACCAGCACCTTATGATCGTTGTCGAGTAATTCAGCTAAGGTTTCGCCAAACTGCTTGAGCTTGGCACTGGGGATGCCCAATTCGGGGCGTACTAATTTGGGATGACAACAGGCCCGCCGCAAGCGCATAATTTCCGCCAACACTTGCAAATGTTTTTGACCCGCTGGTGCATCACTGTCGGTGAGTTTATCGATCGCATCGCGGCGCAGGGCTTCATAAAAGGCCATTTCCTCGGTACTGAGTTCTACTTGTAAGGTGACTTCTGTGCGGGAGGGCAATTCTTTGAGGACTGTATCTTTGGTGCGTCGTAAAATAAACGGCTGAATTAAACGCCGCAATGTATTGCGTGCATCTTCATTTTGATCCCGTTCAATGGGATAGGCAAACCGCTGATTAAAACTCTCAAGGGAGCCTAATAAACCAGGATTGATAAAGCGAAATAGGTTCCACAATTCACCTAAGTGATTCTCAATCGGTGTGCCGGTGGTAATGATCTTGAAGTTTCCCTGCAACGCCATCGCCGCTTGCGAACGTTTTGTGTCTTGATTTTTGATCGCTTGGGCTTCATCTAAGACAATGGTTTCCCACTGAATCTGAGCGAGCATTTTAGCCACTTCATCCTGTTGGAGTAAGCCATAACTGCACACGAGGAGATCGCAGGGTTCAAGGCTGTCGAGCATCTGTTGTCGATCGCCACTGCCGAAGACTTTTACCTGTAACCGGGGGGCAAATTTTTCTACTTCACTAATCCAGTTCATACAGACCGACGTGGGCGCGATCGCTAAGGTGGGCCCCGCCTCGCAGCGCGTCAGGATGACTGCGATCGCTTGCAGCGTTTTCCCCAAGCCCATATCATCGGCCAGACAGGCCCCCACACCCCACGCCGCCAGCCGTGCCAACCAGGTAAACCCGTCCAGTTGGTAATCTCGCAAGGTGGCGTTTAAATCCTCCGGGACTTGGGGTTCAAGGCGTTGCGCGGCTTTGATGTGCTGAATATGTTGTTTCCAGGCCTGATCGACTTTTAGCTGCTCGACATCGTCCACCATGCCATCAAGGGCCAAGGCCGCCAAACCATTAATTCGCAGGTCTTTCCCCTTGGGTTCAGCCAAACGCTTGAGCATTTCTAAGCGTTTGCGAAATTCCTCGGTGAGGGCTAAAAACTGCCCATCGGAAAGCTGGACAAACTCACCAGGGGACTCGTCTAACAATGCCATCAGTTGCTGCATCGTTAACACTTGGGAGTCGCTGATTTGCACCTCACCACTGGTCGCAAACCAATCGTTTTTTTGACGAATATTAAATTTAAAATCTCCCAAGCCAAGCTGACGCGAGACGCGGAATTTTTCACCTTCGGGCCATTCGATGCTGACGCGATCGCCCAAGGCTTGCAATTGCACCAATAAGGCTAAACAATCGATCGGTTCTTCAATGATCCATTCGCCTTTTTTGGCTTTGTATTGTTGCAAAATTGGGCAAGCCTTTTTGACAGCCGTAGCTTGCTTTTTTTCGGCACTTAAATCCCGCCGGGTTTGTAACCGTTTGCCCTCAATTTCAGCGATCACCGTTGTTCCACCTTGACCCGGTTTATAGTAGGAACCGCCATCGGCAAAGGGACGCACCAATAGAGACACTTTTAACCCCTCTCCCGCCGGTAACAAATGGACATGCGGAGGGTGCATCCCAGTTATGCAATGAGTATAAATGCTCAGGAGAGAAGCAAGCTAAAATCGGCATCATGGAATCAGAACCCGAAACACAACCTAATGGATACCCAAACCCAAGCCGAGCTTAAAGCCCACGCCGAAGCTATC
>NZ_JAQMTY010000152.1 GCF_028330765.1 Spirulina subsalsa CS-330
GGGGTTGGGGTTGGGGTTGGCGTGGGCGTGGGCGTTGGCGTGGGGGTTGGGGGGGTGGTGACGGTTCCGTCGTTGGTGAAGTAAAGATGCCCTAAGACTTTGCCTTCATAGGTGCGACGGGTGAAACGCCAACCGGGTTGCAGGTACAGTTTATGATTTTGACCCGCACTCACGCCGCCCGTCCGAGCGATGAGAATTTCTTGCAAACCGGCGCGGCTACCGATGCGGGGCGTGCCCAGCAACATCAATTCACCATTGCGCTCAATAATGCGGAGTAAATACTCTAGGGCGAAGTCTTCGCCGTTAATGCGGATCGAGTAGCCGTTACTGTCGGAGGAGCGTTTACAACTGCCGCTAAAGTCGAAGGTTGTCCAGAGGGGATTAATGATCGTGGGGTTTGTCCCTGTTTCGCCCCAGCATTGGGTGCGGTTGGGGATTTGTTCCATGACAATCAAGCTGTATTGATTGCCTCCGAAGGGAGTGGCGATCGCAGCAAAGGCATTGGGGTCGGTTACTTCCTGTTGGCCAAAGAGCGCAGCGCGAGCGGAATACACTCCTAATGTGAGCGTGAGGGCAGCCGTTGTGAAGGCTACAAATTTAAGCGGTCGTATTAACGTCATACCAATTCTCCTGTAACTTGCCGCTGTGGCAATGGCAATCAGATTGTCCTACATTTTCCGGGGGCTAGTCTGAAGAAGTTTAGGAATGTTATGGAGTTCCCGCCGGTTCGGTTTTTGGGGGTGGGGTTGTATCACGGCACGCTGTTCGGATGGCCTGGGTGTCGCTATAGTGAGAAGCGATCGCACGCCCTTGTTGTGATTCACGTCTCTCCATTCATCATCGGTTTGAAATTCTATGTATCATCTCAACGTTGTCATCATCGGCGCTGGTATTGGCGGACTCACCACAGGCATCGCCTTTCAGCAAGCAGGCTACACCGTGAAGGTGTTTGAACGCACCCGCGAACTGCGCCCGGCTGGGGCGGGGATTTCCCTGTGGTCGAATGGGGTCAAAGTGCTCAATCGTTTGGGGTTGGGGGAAAAATTAGCCGCCATCGGGGGACAAATGGACTGGATGGAATACCGCAGCCATACCGATGAATTGCTCAATGAAATTGATCTGCGCCCGATGATTCAACAGGTGGGACAACGCCCCTACCCCGTCTCGCGCACCGATTTGCAGCAGATGCTCCTCGATGCCTTGGGCCCGGAACAGGTGGAGTTGGGGGTGCAATGTGTGGGGGTGGAAGAGACGGAAACAGAAGCGATCGCCATTCTCAACGATGGGCGGCGGGTCAGTGCGGATGTGATCATTGGGGCCGATGGGGTGCGGTCTACGGTGCGGGACTATGTGATCGGCAAAAGCGTCGGGCCACGGTATGCCGACTATGTGAACTGGAACGGGATTGTGCCGATGAGTGACGATCTCCCCCCTGGCAATAGTTGGGTGATCTATGTGGGCGAGGGAAAACGGGCCTCGATGATGCCCATCGGGGGCGATCGCTTCTACTTTTTCTTTGGGGCCCCCATGCCCGCCGGGACGACGGTTGAACCGAGCGATCGCCGCGAGGAACTGGCCCAACTGTTCCAAGGCTGGGCCCAACCCGTCCAAAACCTGATCAAACACCTCGACCCCCTCCAAACCAATCGCTTAGAAATTGGCGACCTCGAACCCCTCGATCGCTTAGTACGGGGTCGCGTTGCCCTCGTGGGCGATTCCGGCCACGCCACCACCCCCACCCTGGGGCAAGGAGGCTGTCAGGCCCTCGAAGATGTGGAAATTCTCACCCGCTACCTCCTCACCACAACGATCAGCGTGCCCGATGCCCTGCAACGGTACGCAGAGGCTCGCAAGGATCGCACCCGTGACCTCGTCCTCAAAGCCCGCAAGCGCACCAACGTGATCTACGCGAAAGATCCCGACCAAACCGAAGCCTGGTATCAACAACTAAAGCAGGAAATTCCCAGCGATGTCACCGATGCGATCGCTAAAATCATCCTCGCGGGCCCCTTCGGCTAACGAGACTTAATAGCGAATTTCCAGCGTCACCGTGGCCGATACCGTCTGATCGCCACCCACCAAGGTATCCGCCGCCTCAAACTGGATCGCATTACTCCGCATCGGGCTAACGTAGCCCGAACTGTGGATCTCAATGCTGACAATTTCCTCCTCCTGCAAGCCGAGGGAGGCGAGGACAATCCGGGCCTCTGAGCGAGCATTGGCGGTGGCTTGGCGTAGGGCATCGGCTTTGGCCGCATCCAAAACGGTATCCGTGGCCATAAATTCCACCCCATCAATGCGGCTCACCCCACTGGATACCGCTCGGTCAATCACCGTACCGGCCTCCTCCGTGGCGATCTGGAAGGCGACACTATTCGACCCCACATAGCCCACGAGACGGTTTTCATTGAGACCCTCACGGCGTTCGTAGCGGGGCTGGAGGCTGACCCCCGTGGTTTGGAGACGATCCACCCCTTGCGATCGCAACAACTCAATCACCTGGGCCGTGCGCTGGGCCACATCGCGCTGCACCGCCGCCGCATCACTTCCCTGCACCTCCACCGCCAACCGTACCCGCGTAATCGTGGTGGGGACTCGCTCAATCCCTGTGCCCGTCACCGTCAGCAGGCGCGATCGGATCTCATCGGCAAAACTGGGGAGCGGCACAGCCAAACTCAACACCGCACAGGACAACATCAGGGGGGCAATTCGTTTTAACATCAATCGTTTCATAGGTTTCACTGATGACCATTTCAAGGTGTAAAAGTAGAGCAAGGTCGCAGCCACAACGGCATCGCCTGCCTTACTCTTCCGTTATAGGAGAGATTCGCCCTCGCCACGGACTCGCTACCAAAATTGAAACGACCCCGCCCCGTGGGGACAATCTATGCTAGAGGCTCCAGCCGGTTGAGGCGATCGGCTGACGGTAACGGTTGAGCCGGGGCGGATATTTTGCGGTTTGGATTGCTTGTCCCTTCGCTTTTTTTTTAGATTATTGCCCTAAACAAGTTATGGTAGTTAGCGAGTTCATGTCAAGTAATATTTAGTTACGGGTTTGAGGGCTTCATGGTAATTAGGCACATCATTCGTCGCTTCGCAATGGCTAGTTTGACAACAATGGCCGTCTTGCTTCCCCTGGGTGTGCAAGCCCAAACACCGACAGAAGAATTTGAGTTAGATCCCTTCGGGCCAGACACGCAACGAGTCCTAGAACAGGACAATAGTATTTTGAGCATGGCGGGAGGACGGCGTTTACTGTCCGAAGGGCAAGCGGCGGCATCCCAAGGTAATTACGATCGCGCAACGCAACAGTTTCAAGATGCGCGTCAGGTGTTCAATCAACTCTCTAACTTTTATCAGCAATTGTCCTCCTCCTTTGCCGGGATTAACAGTCGCCGGGCGGAGCAGCAACGCCGGCAAGCCCTCGAAACGGCCCAGCTACGCGACCAAGCCACCTATGAATTGGCAATGGCCCACCAGTCCCAAGGCCGGACGGATTTAGCCGTTCCCCTGCTAATTCAGATTATTCGATCGCAGAATCCGACCACGACCCTAGGCCGCCAAGCCCATCGGGATCTGGTGCGGTTTGGCTTCGTTGCTCCCAGTGGGGATTTTGCGGAGTTGGTGCCGGAAGCGGCTCCGGTGCTGTTGAGTTTGGACGGTGGCGAGGCCTTGATGGGAGAGGCGGAACTCGCGGTGAGTAGCGGGAATTATCCCCTCGCAGAAGATAAGCTCAAGCAAAGCCGTCAGGTGTTTAACCAGTTGTCGAATTTTCACCAGCAGTTAGCGAGTACGTTTTCTGGAATTGATGGGGCTGTGGCTCAAGATCAACGGGACAAGGCGCTGCGCACGGCTCAACTGCGCGATCGCTCCACCTATCAGCTTGCCTTGATCCATCGGGCCCAGGGTCAGCCGGAATTGGCTGTGCCGCTGTTGATCCAAATTGTGCGATCGCAGAATCCCACCACCGATTTAGGAGAAAGAGCCTATCAACAGCTTGTGGAACTAGGCTTTGTTCAATAGGCCCACCCTCCAACAAAGAACGTTAAAATCTATCCCACAACCGTATATTAGAAAACACCCTTAGAACCGACCTATGGTGAGCTTAGATCAAGTCAAATCGATGATTCAGGCAACGTTGCCCGATGCAGAAGTGACGGTGGAAGACCTGACCGGCGGTGGTGACCATCTCCAAGCCACTGTGATTTCCACAGCCTTTGAAGGACAATCCCGCGTCAAGCAGCATCAAATGGTGTACGGGGCGCTCCAAGAAGCCCTCGCTTCAGAAGCAATTCACGCCCTCGCCCTCAAAACCTACACCCCCGCCACTTGGGCAACGGTGAACGGTTAACCCAGCAACTCGCTAAAATCCTAAAATGTGCGATCGCTGTGAGCGTCAACACAACAATAGGGCCGTGATCCACAACAGAACACATTAACCACACCGAAAAAAACTATGACACCTGAACTCAAAGAACGTATTGATGGCATCGTTAAGCAAGATAAAGTCGTCGTCTTTATGAAAGGCTCGAAATTAATGCCGCAATGTGGTTTCTCCAACAATGTGGTGCAAATCATCAATACCTGCGGGGTTCCGTTCACCACCGTTGATGTGTTGAGTGATCCCGACATTCGCCAAGGCATTAAAGAATATTCCAATTGGCCCACCATTCCTCAGGTCTATGTCAATGGCGAGTTTGTCGGTGGCTCTGACATTATGATCGAACTCTACCAAAACGGCGAATTGCAACAAATGCTAGAATTTGCCCTTGCGTCTTAAGCCTAAGATGTGATGGTTTTCCATGACTGCAAAAGCGACTGCTGATACACAACTTGCAAATACTGACCTAAGCTGCGTTTGATCCCCCTAAATCCCCCTTAAAAAGGGGGACTTTGAGCGGCTCCCCCTGAGAAAGGGGGACTTTTATCCCCCTAAATCCCCCTGAAAAAGGGGGACTTTGAGCGGCTCCCCCCTTTTTTAAGGGGGGCTGGGGGGGATCGCGAGAGTTTTGGCACTTGAAATCGATTTATGTATGAGCAGTAGCTAAAAAAAAGGGAGCGATCGCCCCCTCTTTTTTAGCATCAATGGTATTGAAATCCGGTGGAATTTGCCCCAGAGGTTAAAACCAGAATTTAATAATAGTCAAGTTCGGTTTCTGTTTGCGGCAAAGCCAGTTCAAAATTAGATGGGTCGCGCAGGAAGCGGGCCACTTCTGCTTCGAGGCGATGAATCAAGTAGGGTTCAAGGGCATTGCTATGGCGCAAACTGGCGATGTATCCATCTAGATACAATTGCATCTCACTGTATCGATTGCCCCGTCGCCAGAGATCAACCAGGCCATCGGTGAGACGTTGATAGTAACGAATTGTGCGAGTGTCGGTCAGCATAATATTCACCGGAATGCAACTAAAAGGAGTGATAACGTGATCTACAGATGAAAGGTCAGGAGTTCCGTTTACACTCTACGAATACAGACGCTCAGGATTATGATTTAGTTTGAATTCAGAGCAAATTTAACGCTAATCATGACTGAGCCTGTTGTAAGGAAATGTTAAATTGAGTTTATTTATCTCCTTAAGGATAGCCTATTCACGGGGGTGAATGTTGCGCTATGTTACAGTTTCACGGTTGTTTAGTGAGGCAGGGGGGCGGCGATCGCATCACTGTGAACCGGGTAGAGCACGCCTTGATGGAGTTCTAGCACCGGTTGCTGAGACTGGAGGGCCATGTGGCGATCGTGAGTGGTGACGATCACGGTGGCTCCGTAGGCGTTGAGGTTTTGCAAGGTGCGCAGGATTTGGGTGGCGTTGTAGGGATCGAGATTACCCGTCGGTTCGTCGGCTAACAACAGCGGCGGCGTGCTGACGATCGCCCGCGCAATACTGACCCGTTGCTGCTCACCCCCCGAAAGTTGATCGGGAAAACTGTCGGCCTTGGCCGCGAGGCCCACCATTTTCAACGTGGGCAGGAGACGGCGGTTAATTTCCTGTTGGCGTTTGCCCTGGGCTTGGAGGACAAAGGCGACATTATCCGCCACGGTGCGATTGGGGATCAATTTGTAGTCTTGAAACACAACCCCAATCCGCCGCCGAAATTTCGCGAGGCGATCGCCGTGGAGACTGCCCACATCAACGCCGTTGACCTGCACTTGGCCGCTGCTGGCCTGTTCTTCGCCGTAGAGCAATTTCAACAGGGTAGATTTACCCGTGCCGGATGTGCCGATGATGAAGAGGAAATCCCCTTGTTTGAGGGTGAGGTTAATCCGTTTTAAACAGCGAATGCCGTTGGGGTATTGTTTGACGACATTGCGCAACTGAACCATGGCCGGCACGGTGGCGGTGGTGGGGTGGCGTTGAAACCAGTGGCTAAACCAAGGGGACGAGGGCATGGGACTGTTCAGGGCAAGAGCGATCGCAGGGCGAAATGCGGCAACACCAGCATCCGCCGCCAGCGCCAGGGTTCTTTATAGAGACGATAGAGCCATTCGAGGTGATGATCCCGCAACCACCGGGGAGCGCGTTGTTTTGTGCCCGCCCAGATGTCGAAACTGCCGCCAACGCCGATCCAGGTGGCTTGGGGACAGCGATCGCGGTGGTCTGCAATCCAATATTCTTGGCGGGGTACACCCAAGCCCACCAGCACTAGGGCAGGGTTGAGGTCGGTTAATTGGTCGGCAAAGGCGGTTTTTTCTGCGTCGGTGAGGTAGCCGTGTTGGGTCTGGATGGTTAAGTGAGGGAAGCGCGATCGCCAGGTTTGCGCCGCCCGTTCTGCCACCCCAGGGGCCGCCCCAAACAGGATAATAGGCTGCGTGTTGCCATCCTGCCCCAACTGTTCAATCAGTTGGGCAGCCAGTTCAATCCCCGGACAGCGTCGCTGTTTTTTCCGCCGTAACCAGAGATAAAAAATCACCCCCGCGCCATCAGGAACAATCAGATCCGCCCGATGGAGGATGGTGGCGAGTTGGGGGGTGCGCTCGGCTAGCATCGCCATTTCTGCGTTGAGGGTGACAATATGCGTTCCTTGGGTACGGCGCGATCGCACCCATTCCCCGTAATCCGGACAAAGATGTAGGGGCAATCCCAACACCGCAACGGTTTCCGGTACAGCAGGCATCTCTCTCGGCTCAGTCATCATGGCAGTCAAGGGGCGCAGTTCCGCAATTCATAAAACTACATTTAGAGTACACCGGGAATCGTCCGGGAGTGCGGTTTAGGTCGGATTGATCTAGGCGGGGCGGAGGACTTCCTTGGTGACATCGCGGGTGGATGCCGTGAGATGGGCCCGGTGATATCGACTCCGCCACAACAGCCGCCATGCCCCCACCGAAGCGATCGCCCAGCCCATCACGGCCAAACCCGGCCGCCATTGCCGCTGCTTAAACGCCACCAAGCCCCAGTGTAAGCGTAGATACGCCGCCACCTGACGAAACGGCGGACAGTGGGCGCGATGCACCGGCGCGATCCGCTCATAGATGCGGTGTTTGATTTCAATGTGCGTGTGGAGGCGATCGCGCAGACTAAACCGATAGTTATAGGCCCCCGGCCACACCGTGCGATAACTCAAACACCGATTAATCAACAGCGCATCCCCATGTTCTGCCACCCGCAACCACGAATCAATATCATCAAAATTCGTATCCAACTCCGAATCCCAACCCCCCGTTTGTAAAAATGCCTGTCGCCGCACTGCCACCTGTACCGGGGTTCCAAAGGGAATCGCCTCGATCAACATTCCGTAGTGAATATCAGCTTGGGGAATCCGGCAGATCTCCCCCGGCCCCGCCATCACGGTTAATGACAGTTGATCTTCCTGTTCGTTCACCTGGGCGGCTTGACAGGAACAAATCACCGCATCAGGACAGAGGGCGATCGCATCCTCTAGCACCGCCACACAGTCGAGGGCTAAATAATCATCATCATCCAGGAACTTCACCCAATCCCCCTGAGCCAATTCCACCCCCCGATTCACACTATAGGAGTGGCCCCGATTTTGCTCATTCCGCAAATAACAAAAACGCACCTCGGTCTGAGCCAACCGCTCACAATAGGCTTCTGTCCCATCGGTTGACCCATCATCCACCACAATCACTTCACAGGCGATCGTTTGCTCTAAAGATGTCCGAATCGCTCGCTTCAACAACGGCAACCGATTATAAGTCGTGATCACAATCGTAAACATGGCACAGTCGAAAACGGCATTTTTCTAGAATAGGCGCAAATTATCTTAAAATGTGCAAAGAAGACTCCCACTATAAAGCGAGTCCGAGTAGAGTTACCGAAGGTAACGGCGGACGTGCCTTTTAGTGGCGAGATGAATTTGCACCAACAAACAAATCGAGCGACAGCGAGTCCTTTAA
>NZ_JAQMTY010000153.1 GCF_028330765.1 Spirulina subsalsa CS-330
AACTTTTCAGCTACCGACTGTATTTTAAGTTTTAAGTTTTAATCTTCCCCAGGAATAGCATATCAAACTATCATACAAAATGGCAAAAATTCAATTAAAGGACTCGCTGTCGCTCGATTTGTTTGTTGGTGCAAATTCATATCGCCACTAAAAGGCACGTCCGCCGTTACCTTCGGTAACTCTACTCGGACTCGCTTTATAGTGGGAGTCTTCTTTGCACATTGTAAGATAAACGCAGAGGAGAGGATTGAAGACATGGTGGAAACACAAGACCCCATTTTTTTAGTGGGGGCAGAATATTCGGGCACGGTGCTGCTGCGGTTGATGTTGCACAATCACCCCCAAATTACTTGGTGTGATGAGTTTGAATATGCCGTGACCTGGGTGGATCATCAGGGGCGGTTTCCAGATTTACCCACGTATCACGATTGGCTGTCTACCCATCGTATTTTTCAGTCGCGGGGCTTCATCATCGATGTCAACCTGAGTTACCCGGACTTGGTGCATAGCTTTTTAGAACAACAGCGGGAACGACATCAGAAGCCGATTGTGGGGGCGATCGTCCATGAACATTTTGATCGCCTCTTAGCCCTGTGGCCTGCGGCTCGGTTTATTCATCTCGTGCGCGATCCGAGGGATGTGGCCCAGTCCTGTGTAGAAACGGGGGTGGCGGGGAATGCCTGGACGGGGGTACAGCGATGGCTGACGGCGGAATTACTCTGGGAAGGGTTTAGTTTGCAACTGACGAGCGATCGCTTCATCGAAGTGCGCTACGAAGACCTGATGGCCGACCATCTCACCGTCTTAAACGACCTCTGCACCTTCATCGGTGTGCCCTACGATAACGCGATGCTCCGCTATCCCGACTACAGCGATTATGAACTCCCCACCCCGGCAGGCCTACAGGCTTGGCAGCAGACCCTCAGCCCGGCCGGAGTGCGCCAAGTGGAAACGCGGGTGGGGGATTTACTCTCGCTGCGGGGCTATGAACCCAGCGGCCTCACCCCTCTACCCTTGAACACTTACAAGCGTCTCGCGCTCACGGTTGAGAGTTGGTGGAAACGGGTGCAGTTTCGCATCCATCGTTACGGCTTGAAACTCTTCATCGCCGACTTTTTTACCCGTCGATTGGGCTTGAAAGAACTCCATCGCCCCATTCAATACGAACTGAATGAAATCGATCGCCATTACCTGAAAAAATCCTGGCGATAAGGCCTCAGGATGAATGGGGCGGCAAGAGTGCGATCGCCCCCTGGTTCAGGGTTAGACCCGCCACGAACTCCCCGCCGCCTGTAACGATTCTTAACACCGTTTCTCAGTAAATCGGTTTAACCTAACAAACTAGGTCACTAAATTTTCCGTTTAAAACTCCATATCATAGAACAGGATATATAAGTATGAGTGTCAACTTAGCTACAATGCTCAAAGAAGGGACGAAAAAGTCCCACACCATGGCAGAAAACATGGGTTTCATCAAATGTTTCTTGCGGGGCGTAGTCGAGAAAACCTCGTACCGGAAGCTTGCAGCTAACCTCTACTATGTCTACGGTGCCATGGAAGCCGAGATGGAACGCCTCAAAGACCATCCCGTCCTCGCCCCGGTCTATTTTCCGGAACTGAACCGCAAAGCTGCCCTCGAACAAGATTTAGCCTTCTACTATGGCCCCCAATGGCAGACCGAAGTGGTCATTTCGCCCGTGGGTCAAGCCTATGTTGATCGGATTCGTGAGATTGCCAACGAACGCCCGGAACTCCTCGTGGCGCACCTCTACACCCGCTATCTCGGCGATCTCTCCGGTGGTCAAATCCTCAAAAAAATCGCCGTCACCGCGATGAAGCTCGAAGACGGCGAGGGTACGGCGTTCTACGAGTTTGAACAAATTCCCGACGAGAAGGCCTTCAAAACCCAGTATCGCGCCGCCATGGATACGTTACCCGTTGACCAAGCCACGGCCGATGCGATCGTGGAAGAAGCCAACGCCGCCTTTGGCATGAATATGAAAATGTTCGACGAACTCGAAGGCAACTTGATTAAAGCGATCGGAACGATGCTCTTCAACAGCCTCACCCGCCGCAACAGCCGGGGCAGCACCGAAACCGGCTTGGCGACCTAAGTTCTCCCCCGTCGGGGATTGAAATCCCCGCCTCAGAGCGAAAACCCGTTAACAGGGGTTAGGTCTAGCTACCAAGGGCTGCCCACCATCACGAAACTGCTCCAATAGTAGGGATGTTGGAATTGGCGGGAGGTGGTGAGGTTGCCAGGGAGGGAGAAGGTGGCGGTGGGCGATCGCAACTCTCCCCCCTCCAGTACCACCTCACCCCGTAGCATCGCCAGTTGGGCCTGTTGGAGAGCTTGGGCGCGGATCGGGGCGGTTTTGAGGGCCTGATAAAAGCTGCTCATCAGGCCGAGTGTGCCCTCATCACTGACATACCAGAGACTACCGAGGGAGGTTTTCACCCCGGCAGCCACAGCCAAACCCGCAAACCCCAATTCTGCCTCTGCATCCCCTAAAACCGTCCGGCAAGCACTGAGCACCAACAGATCCACCATCGGTTGATGAAAATTGAGCATCCGAATTTGATCGAGGGACAACTGTTGATCGCCCCAAAATTGGAGGTAGGAGTTCCCGATCGCGCCCGGTTCAAATTCGCCGTGGGTGGCCATGTGGACGATGCCGTAGGGGGTGCGATCGCGCCGGTTGATCGCATTGGCTGGGGTAAAGTCTGGATTGAGCAAAATCGTGCCCGGCCAGAGTTGGTTGGCGATGATATCCAATTCACTGGGCACAGCCGGGAGGGGGGCTTGGTCGGTGAAGGTATCGGCTCCCATGGCCAAAACACTCAGATCCGCCAGATCGCTGTATTCAAACAAACTCAGGGACAAGCTCGGCATCATACTGAGGCTGTAGCGTTCGATCAAGAATTGCTGATCCTGCATCAAGGCAGCGAAGGGGAGCGATCGCAACCCCTGATCCGGCACAATGGCCAGATGTGCGATCCCCCGCGCCTGTAACGCCGCCTCGATCGGTGCGATCAACCAGCTATACAACTGCCGCGCCGATCGCTGATACGCATTCGAGGTGACATTCTGCACCCCGCGCTGCATCTGTCGCGCCAATTGTGTCACGTTTTCCTGAGTCACCCCCAGCATCGGCACATGAATCGGCTTTTCCTCCTCATCTCCGGTGATCAACAGTAAATCCAGGGTGGCATTCTCTTCTATGAACTGGGTTGATGTTCCCCCCTGGGCCAAGGCAGGGTAGGCCGGATCTTTCCCGTGGGCTTTGGTGCGATCGCGGTCTCCCGTCCCCATCAGACCAGGAGTGAAGCTAATGTAGAGCAGCGCGGGCTTGACCCCGGTGCGTCGTTCCACGGAGCGGAGCAATTCGCGGGCTTGATCCACACTGACCACCTCTGGGCGAGGGAGGCCGAGATGGGCGGCAAACGTATTGGTAAACTGTGCTTCGAGGCTGGTGAACTGGGACGCGGTGAGCGGCTCAATCGCACCGAGGGGATCAAGCCCTGGATCGCAGAAGGGGGGGCAGGTGTTAAAAAGCTCACCCGCGCCGGTGGTGATGCTGGCGGTGGTGGTGATGCTGGCGGTTCCCGTACTAATACGATCGCCCCCATTCAGGTCAAACAGGGTCACGGTTCCCCCCAGGCTGGCATCGGGGGTATAGGTGAGTACGTCCCCGGTGCTGAGGGTGATCGGCGTGGTGCGATCGCTAATCGTCACGCCGTTGAGGGTGAAGGTTCCCGTGGTGATTAGGTTTGAGAGGGTGAGGGATGCGATCGTGTCGCCGTCGGGGTCGCTAATCCGCGTTGCGAGGTCTTGGAAGGTGAACTGCGTCGGCTGACCTGCGATCGTGGTGACGCTGAACCCCTGAACCGTTGGCGGACTATTGATTGAGGTGATCGTCGTTTGCGGGCCCACCGTCACCGTGGAACCATTGGCCGTTATGGGCACTGTTTGATCTGCCACGATCGCCGATGTGGTGATATCTTCAACGCCATTCACATCATCATCCCCCACCGTAAAGCTGACATTATCCGGCCCGCCATCATGGGTGATTGATACCGATCCTGATGTGGTGGTTCCGTTGGTATCAATCTCTTCGCCTTGTACTGTTCCCCGTGCAGCGATCGCCACATTGCCAGCCACGGCGATCGCACCCGACGTTGCAGTCGTTTGCAGGTCATTAAATTTAATGTTGCCCCCTAGAGCAGTGGTGGTTAGGGTGACATTTCCCCCAAAGGTGTTGATGGGACTCACGGAGTTGGAGATGGTGAGGATATCCTCCACATCAATTGGGCCGTCTGCGGTGATCGCGATCGCCCCCGCTGCGCCGCCATTGAGAACCTCGGTTTTTAATTCCTCCGCCGTTACCGATCCCCCCGCTGTCAGGGTAATAGACCCCGTTGGCCCCATGGCTGCGGCTGTACTAATAGACCCCAGAGCCAAATTGCCCCCAGCGGTGAAAGTGACGCTTTGGAGTGCCTGGATCGTATCGTTGGTGTCGGTCATGGTGATGTTGCGGCCCGCCGTGAAGGTGATCGGCCCTGATGCCAACGCGAGGTTAAAAAGATTATCGGCGGCATCCTCAAAAATAATGTCGTTCGTGGCTTGGAGCGTAATCGATCCGGCAACACTTTCGAGTTCACTTTCAAAAATTTCCGTCGGCCCCGGATCGGCAAACAGCAGCGAACCGCTAAACCCTGAAACTCCCGCCCCCGCCCGAATCGTGATATTTGTCGGATCGAGCAACACCGACCCGATTTTTCCCTGGGGTGCGGCCGTGTCCACCCTGCCCCGAAAGACGAGATTTTCCGCCCCGGACACTTCCACAAAACCACCATTCCCAGCCGTTTCCCCACCTCGCGCTGAAATATCGCCGTAAAACGCCGTGGTGTCGTCCGCCCAAAGAATGACCCGGCCACCGTCCCCCTGGTCGAGGGCATCGGCGCGAATCTGGCTCGTTTCATCGATCACGGTGAAATTCGCCCGTGGCATCGAGCCGCTGCCCTGTTGTTCACCGCCGATCAAGACTGTGCCGCCGCCGTTGTTGCCGCTGGCGTTGATCGTTGCGCCACTGAGGGCGATCGCTTCCCCGCCGATCACCACCGTTCCCCCCATTTCTCCATTGACCGCGATCGCGCCATTGTGAACCGTCAGACCAGGCGCGATCGGGATTTCTTTCTGGGTGCTTTGCAGTTTCAGAGTCCCGGTACTGGTCACCGTCACATCACCCCCGGTTAAGAGGCTCGGTAAATTCAGCGGCGCGATCGTCGTCGCGGTCAGATCCTCGGCGGGAATCTCAAGGCTGAGGAGTTGCCCCGGTTGCGAGAGGCGGAGAATATTTTCCCCTGGAACTGCCGTGATCAACACCTCCCCCGCTGAAGCCGTCAGACTGCCCATATTAATCACCGTCCCCCCAATCAAGCCCAACCGTTGCCCCGTGGGCACAGCAAGATCGCCACTGTTGACCACCGCCCCCGGTTCCGCCTGCTCAAACCGAAACTGAAACGGCGTGCCGGTTAATGGCCCATAATCCATCGCCCCCACCGCATCAAACCACCCCCCATCCCTCAAGCCAATCCCGTCCGCCGTCGTTGCGAAAAAATCCCCCCCCACATTCAGCCGCGCCTGTGACCCAAACACAATCCCCGCCGGATTGATCAGGTACAAATTCGCATTACTCCCCACCACCTCCAGCAGCCCATTAATCAACGAGGCATCCCCGCCCACCACTCGGCTTAAAATATTCATCACCTGGGGATCGCTAAAAAACGTCGCAGTTTGAGCCGCCGTCAGGCCGAAGGATTCAAAGCTGTGGAAGAGATTGAGTTGATCGGCGCTGAGACTGCCCCCAGTGATCGAGATGCGATCGCCGTTGGGAGTTGCGATCGTGCCGGTTCCGTCAGCGGCAGGCGCGATCGTTTGGGCTGTGGCGAGGGGGGACGTGCAGAGACTACAGAGGAGGGCAATGGGGAAAAGTCGCGAGTTCATACACAAATAAGGAGCGTTGCAGGGTTCACCCTCCGATTCTACTCGGCGACTCTAACGGGAGTCCTCTTCTCACCGTTAAGGTGGGCCGCGATCGGTCTGTCCTTACCCCACAACTTCGCCAACGGCCACAACTCACCCATGGCCAATCCTCCCAGCCCTGTAACCAGACGAAATCTTCACGGTACAGTGGGACATATCTAGCGTTGTTTCCCGTCAGCATAATGCGCCAGCCTCCTAGCTCCTACGACAATCTTGAAGAGGCCATTCTTCCCGCTCCAATTCAGATTTCACCTCAGTCCACCCTCGCAGCAGTCATCACGCTGATGAATCGTGAAATACTGTGCAATATCCCCGAAGTGCGGCCCGAGTCTGTGAATAATGACTTAGAGCATATTAGTCAGAATCCAGGCTGTATTTTGGTCACGGATCATGGCATATTGCAAGGGATTTTAACCGAGCGGGATTTTGTTCGCTTAACCTTGAATGATATCGATCTTGATCGCACCCTCGTCTGTGATGTCATGACCACGCCGGTCTTCAGTCTTATCCGCGAAGACTTTACAGATCTGTTTGTGGTGTATAACCTCATGCGACGGCATCGGGTGCGTCATTTACCCCTGGTCAATGCGGCCCAACAGGTTCAAGGGTTAATCACCATTTCGAGCTTACGCCGTGCCATCAATACCAGTTATTTTCTGCGCTTTCGGCAAGTTCAAGAAGTAATGACTTCTCATGTTGTGACGGTGCTGCCCACTGACTCCGTGCGGGCCGCAGTGCAGCGTCTTGCGGCTTACAATATTAGTTGTGTTGTGGTCGTCAATCCCCAAAGTGTTGAAAGTAGTCTGAATGAATCGCAAATCAAAGTATCTGAATCTATCCCGCTGGGCATTATTACCGAACGTGATATTTTACAATTCAAAGCCTTAGGATTAGACCTCAACACAATTAGCGTGGATGCGGTCATGAGTGCGCCCCTAACCTGTGTGCATCCAGAAGATACGCTGGGAACGGTTCAAGAATTGATGCAGCAGTTACGGGTCAGGCGCTTAGTGGTGACCACGACTGATGGTTATTTAGCCGGAATTATTACCGAAACGAATCTGACCCAAGTTCTTGATCCGTTAGAACTGTATGGCATCCTGGAAATCTTACAGTTCCAAGTGTGTAATTTGTCTGAAAGTCAGGTTCGACTCTTAAAGGCGAGGAATTTTGATCTTGAGAAAGCATTTGAGCATCAAGAGTTTCGCTTAGTCTATCAACCTCAACTAGACCTTTCAACGGATCAAATTATCGGTGCGGAAGCTCTCACCCGTTGGCACTCACCGGAATTAGGTGAAGTTTCTCCGTTGGACTTCATTCCCTGGGCGGAACAAACCAATTTTATTGTTAAATTGGGGTATTGGATTTTAGAAACAGCCTGTCAACAGGCCGTTCAATGGCGCACCCATGATGATTGGGGAGATTTAGCGATCGCTGTCAATGTTTCAACTAAACAACTCATGGATCGCGGCTTTGTGGATCATGTGCTTGCAATTCTGGCATCCACGGGCTTACCTCCCCATTGTTTAAAACTAGAACTCACGGAAAGTATTTTAGTAGACAGCATCACCTCAACGGCAGAAAAATTCAAGCAATTGCAAACCCTAGGGATTCAGGTTGCGATCGATGATTTTGGCACAGGATATGCCTCTCTTTCCTATCTCCAGCATTTTCATTTTGACATTCTGAAAATCGATCGCTCCTTTATTCGTGAGGTTGATCGCGACCTGAAAAAACAAGCGATCGTCAGTTCCATTTTACGCATGGCCAAGCAACTTAAATTTAAGGTGGTGGCGGAAGGGGTTGAGACGGAGGCGGAACAGGAGTTTTTACAGGTGCGAGGCTGTCACTCGATCCAAGGGTTTTGGTTGAGTCGTCCCCTCGAAGTGGAAGATTGGGCAAGTTTCATGGACAATCACAATGCGGCGGTTTCCCCAAACCTAAAATTGGCAACCGAGAAACCCTAGCCCCTGTCGGCTTGCCGCCGATCGCAGTCTCCACCCATTCCCCGGTTTAAACCCATGGCCCACCGTTTTCCCTTGCTTCAATCCACCACCACGGATCAGCGTTGGTTTTGGGGGTTAACCGTGGCGGCTTTGGGGCTGTGGTTGATTGGCGTAGGGGGGATGCCGCTGCGGGATTGGGATGAGGGAACCTATGGATTGTTGGCGCGGGAGATGGTGCGATCGCACGACTGGCTTCATCTTTCCATCTTCGGGCAGCCGTTTTGGTTAAAGCCCCCCCTGGCGATTTGGTTGATGGCGCTGGGGTATGGGCTGGGGGGCGGCGATGCCTTGGGATCGCCAGGGTTGGAATTTTCGCTACGGGCCCCGTTAGCGATCGCCTCTGCCCTCGGTGTGCCGCTGCTCTACTGCCTCGGTCGGGAATTATTCCGCGATCAACGCCAGGCCCTTTATCCCGCCGTGGTCTATCTCACCCTCTTGCCCGTGGTGCGTCATGGCCGCCTCGCGATGTTGGATGGGATTGTCAATACGGCGATGATTCTGCTGTTTCTCTGTCTGTTCAAGGCGCAAAAACGGCCCCCCTGGGCAGTGGGGATCGGGCTGTGCTTGGGTGCGATCGCCCTCACCAAAGGCATCTTAGTTCTGGCGATTTGGGGCATTGCGGGGCTATATATTCTCCTCTCCCAGCGGTGGGAACTGTTTCGGAATCCCTACGCTTGGCTGGGTCTGTTCCTTGGCATTGCGATCGCCGGAGCCTGGTACATCGTGCAATACCACACCTACGGCCCGGACTTTTTAACGGTGCATTTTGGGGCGCAGGGATTCGATCGCCTGGGGGATGCCGTGGAAGGTAACGACGGCCCGGTGTGGTATTACCTGCTGGAAATTGTTAAATACGGGTGGCCCTGGTTGGTGTTTTTTCCCATCGGGGTCAAGCAAGCGGGACAACAGTGGCAATCCTGGGGACTCTTTGCCCTCTTGGGATTTAGCCTATTTTTAGCCGTCGTCAGTGGGATGGGGACAAAATTGCCTTGGTATCTTTTCCCCTGTTATCCCTTTTTGGCGGTGATTTTAGGCGGCTATTTTGCAACGGTGCAGCGGCCGAGTCGGGGCTATGGCTATTTTTTCGCGTTTTTAACCATGGTGGCGATCGCGGGTGGGATCTATCTCGCCGTTGCCGATCCCCAACTGCCGCTGCTGATCACGGCGGTCTGTGCAACGCTGACTTTTGGCTTCGTGGCGCGAGCCTTGTTCAGAGAATCGGGACGCGATCGCATCGTCTTCACCCTTGCGATCGGCCTCTATTTCAGCCTAGCCAGTCTCTTCTGTTCCCAAGCTTGGGTGTGGGAAGTCAATGAACAGTTCCCGGTGCGAGCCATTGGCGCGATCGTCCAAGCCCAAACGCCCCCGGATGCCGTGATTTATATGAGCCACCCCGACGGCCGCCCCAGTTTCGACTTTTACAGCGATCGCCCCCTGATCCCCGCCGATCTCCCCACCCTCCAAGCCCAACACGCCACCCATTTTCTCCTCGTCGATACTGCCACACGGGATGCGATCGCCCCCGCCACCGAACTCGCCACCGCCGACGGCTTCCACCTCCTCGCCCCCCAAGGTGATCAATGATGAAGCGTTGAAGTCTAGCCGTTTAGACTTCAACAGGCTCAGTCTTCGCTAATGTTTTCTACACCGACATCTAAAGTGCTTCGTCCAGATGTATCAGTTTGAAGTTGTTCAACAAATTCGACGGCTGCTTCTGATGGTTCTTCAGGTTCACAATCAGGGAAACAAATTCCTTCTGAAGTTGCGTTAGGAATGGGGGGATTTTCTGGGGGGATTGAATCAAGCCATTGATGAGGGAGGGATCACCCCCGACAACCCTGGCGAAAATCGTGGTGATGCTGGGATTGCTGAGGAAATTGGCGATTTCGCTACTACTGAGGCCGAACTGTTGGAAGGAATGAAAAAGGTTCGCCCCGGCTTGGGTTCCGCCATTGATGTGGTAGCTTTGCCCATCAATGGTGATGGTTGTGCCTGTGCCATCGGGGGCGGCGGTGATGGATTGGGCGGGGGCTGGGGGTGCGATCGCACTCCACGAGATCGGAATCGCCAACAGTATTGGCAGAGAGTTTCGCATTCTTTCGATTCAGGAGTGGTGTGCTGTGATGGCTTTTATTCTAAGTGATAATAAGGACAACATTGGCATCGCCTAAAACTCAAATTGACTTTGAATCGAGAGGATGAAAACATCATCATTGCCTTCATTTTGATTGAGGGCGGGAAGCCAAATTAAACCGGGAATGATCCGGATTCGGTCATTGAGTTGATAGCGGTAGGCGGCTTCGATGTGCCAGACGTTATCCGTATCGAATAGGGGTACACGGGAACCCGCCACCTCAAGGCCGCGTAGGGTGGGTTCACTGCCAACGAGGAGCATCCCCATGCTGCCGGGTTTGCCCAGGTCGGGAAAGGAAAGAGCGATCGCATAGTTCCAAATATCGCTATCGCCCGCCTCAATGAGCCGCGCTTTCGTCAGTCCCACCCAGCCCGACAGGGCAAAAAAGTCACTGGGCTGTACCATTGCCTCGATGCCGTAGGAATTGCTGACCACGGGAGTATTGAGGGTGCGATCCGAGAAGGGGCGGCCCGCATTGGCGTTGAGGGCGAGGGGGATTAGGTTCGCGGCGAAGGAGCCGGTGGCTGTGCCGCTGCCGCCGAAGCGGAATTCATTGGCGGCATTGTAGGCGTGAACCATCGAGAGGCCAAGTTTGGCGCGATCGCCCCCCAGCACCACCTGACCCAGAACCGAATAATTCCCATTCACAAACCCCCGATCCGGTGTGCCTGCCTGATTCGCCAAATACCCCAAATCCACCTGAATCGCGTCACTGAGGCGAACATTCAACCCCACCCCGGAACCATCGCCCCCAATACCATAGATCGGATTGCGTTGCCCAAACCGCGAGATGGCAATACTGCCCGTGTCTTCATCATCAAGATAAGGATTCACCGTGTCGGCGTAGCGATAGTGTGACCCCCCAGCCCCAAAAATGCTCAACTCGCCCCGTTCTCCGAGGGGAAAACTGTAACTGAGCAGATCGATGTGGACTCTGCTGCTATTGCGGTTGACGAGGCTGCTGTCCATGGCGAGGCGGCCATCGTTGCTGAAAAGGAGATTGGCGGGATTGTCGCCGCCGGTTGTGCCACTGTCGGCGAGGACGGGGGCGTTGTTGCTGCCGACGAGCCGGGTGCGGAGGCGATCGCGCCCCGTAAAACTGGTGAGCAGTTCGATCCGGGCGCGGTACTGCATGACGGCTTCTTTTGTAATGCTGGCATTGCTGCGGGTAATATTGTTCACCGCATCGCCGCCGAATTCATCATTAAAGGCAAAGGTGATATCACCGCTTAACTTTGTCGTGGTGGAAAACTGACTCGCTTCGAGTTCCTGCACCCGCGCTTCCATGCCATCGACGCGACCCCGCACGATCGCTAATTCGGTATTAAATTCCCGCAGCAGTTGATCAATCGTCGCCATGTCTTCCGCTAAGACAGCATTGGCGGTGGTTGCTGCTAAGAGCCGCTCGATTTGTTGGAGACAAGCATTCAGCGCGGCGGCAAATTCATAGCGGGAGAGGGCGCGATCGCCCCGAAAACTCCCATCGGGATAGCCCGCTAAACAGTCATAATTCCGCACCAGTTGATTCAAAGCACTGTAGGCCCAACTGTCGGGAAATACATCTTGAAACTGGGATACAGCCGGGGTTTGGGCAAACGCGGCATTGGGATTCAACAGGAGCGATCCACTCACAAGGGCAGCAGCAACAGGTTTTAGCATGGTTCAGGGGGGCAAGGTGTAATCAATCATTGACATACTCCCCCACTAAACCCTACGGGCTATAGTGGGGGATTCTGAACAGCCAGTTACCTGACCATTTATCCACTCAAACAACGAGAGTTGCAGAGGGTTGCTAGGCTCAACGACTAACGCCATTGATTTATCCTG
>NZ_JAQMTY010000154.1 GCF_028330765.1 Spirulina subsalsa CS-330
CCGCCACCCCTGACCCACCACCGGAAAAACGCCCCCTGCCTGTTGCCTACGACAATGCCCCCGAAGCCACCCCAGCGGTTTTTATTTCGGGGCGCGAGTGGCGCAACGCTGAACGAGCCAGCCAGTGGAAACGGTTAAAACAGCCGCGCCGTTGGAAGTTTTGGCTGCGGTTGGGGGGGAGTGCGATCGCCTTCTATTTTCTCCTGCGCGTTTCGATCCTCGCCAGCCTGGGCCTGATCAAAACCGCGATCCTTAGCCTACGCCTACCGGGGATTGCCCCGCCCCTCTGGTTAGATGCTGAACCGCAACGGCTGATCTTGGCGGTGCTTCTCCTCTGCCTGATCCTGTCGCCCTGGGCCTTGGATCTCCTCCTCACTCGGCTCGCCAAGCAACAACCCTACGCCCTCTATCAACTGGCCGCCACCTTTCCCGAAAGTGCGAAGGTGTTGCAACGACTGACGCGCCACGCCAAGATCCCGATGCCCACCCTGAAGCTCTTGCCCATCGGCGCACCGCTCACCTTCACCTATGGCAACCTGCCGCGCACCTCTCGCCTGGTGATGAGTGAGGGTCTCCTCGCTGCCGTGGAGGATGAAGAATTGGCCGCCCTCTTAACGACGCAAATCGCGGCGATCGCTCATCGTGATGTCTCGATCCTCTCCGCTGTGATTACCCTGCTCCACGTCCCGTTTTTGCTCTATCTCGGCAGCGCCACAGCGGGAGAACGGGGCCGGGATTGGGTACAACATCAGACTAAAATTCCCGATCGCATCCGTACCATTCTCGCCGCGATCGTGGAAGGAATCGGGGGAATCGGCGCGGCGTTAGCCTATGGTTATTACTGGTTGTGGCGGGTGCCGTTGCTCTATTTTTCGCGGCAACGGCAATATTACGGCGATCGCTTCGCCGCAGAATTCACCGGCAACCCCAACGCCCTCAGCCGTGGCCTGTTGAAAGTAGCGATCGCCACCGCCCGCCATATTGAACAACGCGGCTCCACCCTCTGGCTCCTGGAAAGCGTTGATCTCCTCCTGCCCATCGGCCATCGCCAAGCCCTCAGCCTCGGCAGCCTCCCCGATAAAACCCCCTTTGCCGAAGTCCTCACCTGGGAATGCACCAACCCCTATCGCCACTGGCTCGCCTTGATGAATTCTCATCCGTTAATGGGCGATCGCCTCTACCTCCTCAATCGCTACGCCAACCACTGGCAACTCCCCCCCGAAATCAACCTTCCCACCCTGATCCCCCCTCCCAAAACCCCCCTCCAAATCCTTGAACAACTGGCCAACAGCTACAAAGCCCTGCCCATTCTCCAAAGCGCGGTAATTTCCGGCCTCTTTTTCGGGGTTGTGATGCGGGGTAGCTTTTGGTTTATCGGAGCCGCCGCCGATGTCCTCAGTTACTGGTTTCCCCTCTGGCGGTTGATTTGGCTCGCCAACGCTCAACCCTTCCTCGATGGGTGCATTTTGATCGCCTTTAGTCTCAGTTTGATGGTTTGGATTAACGGTTACTTTCCTGATGTTCGCGTCACCCCGTCCCGCGCCAATCCCCGCATTGAAGACCTCATGCGCGACACCAAAGCCGTCCCCCCCCAAAGCGAAGGGGTCAAACTGACGGGTGAACTGATCGGTCGCCGGGGCTTAAAAAATTGGCTCGCCCAAGATTTAATGCTCAAAACCGCGTCCGGTTCGATCAAACTCCACTTTTTCACCAAAGCCGGGCCCCTGGGGAATCTCTTCCCCAAACCTACCCGCCCGGAACAGTTGATCGGGCAAAAGGTGACGGTGTTGGGCTGGTTACGGCGGGGAAGTACGCTGTGGATTGATGTGGATGTGATTCGGCCGCGCCAAGGGGAGGGAACCCGCAGCGGCTATCCGGTGTGGATTACGGCGTTGGCGATCCTGGCGGCGTTGTGGGGGTCGTGGTTGATTTGGCAGGCTTAGGGGGTGCGATCGCGAAGGGTTGAGTGGGTCGAAACCCAGCCATCAGCGTGTGACCGGCTCAGGCTTTGGGTTGGCTCCGGATTGAGGGCGCGATCGTTGGCCATTCCCTTGCTATAACTAAAGAGCGAAACCACGAAAATTGAGAGTTAGGGTTATGGGGCAACAGCACAGGAACTGGACAACCGGGCTACGCGATGCGGGTCTGATGACTGTGGGGCTGGCGCTCAGTTGGGGCATGGTGTTCCCGGATTTGGCGATCGCTCAAAAATTCGACCCAGCCCCCAAGCAACGTATTGAAGGACTCTACAGCGAAAATCTTGATGCGGCGAGTGCCTTTCAACAGGGGGTGATGGCCTACGATCGCCAATCCTTCACCCAAGCGGAAACCTTTCTTACCAAAGCCCTCACCTTTGACCCCTACATTGGGATGGCGTACTATCTCCTCGGTAATGTGTACCTACAACAAGATCGCCTCGCCGATGCCGTCAGTCGATATCAGGAGGCGGTGATCCTCGAACCGATGCTAGGGGCGGCTTACTACAATCTCGGCATTGCCTTTTATCGCCAAGGGTCTCCCCAAGCGGCGATCGCACCCTTTGAACGAGTAACGTTAATTGAACCGAAATTTGCAGCGGGTCACTATAACTTGGCGCTGGCCTTCGATAGCATCGGCCAATACGACGCGGCAAGCCAATCCTACCGGCAGGCGTTGCTCTTGGATGACCAAAATGCCCAGGCCTATTACAATTTGGGGCTGATCGTCAATCGTCAGGGCAGCGCGGATGAGGCGCTGGGCTTGTTTGAGCGGGCGATCGCCCTAGAGCCGGAATTTTCCGAAGCCTATTATCAACAGGGGTTGATCTATGCGCGGCGGGAACAGTGGGAAGCGGCGCGGGATGCCCTGGGGACTTCGACGGCGTTGGAACCGGAAAACGCCCTAGCGCAATACAATCTGGGCTTGGTTTATCTGGAATTGGACAATTACAAAGCGGCGGCGAATCGGTTTGAGCGCACCGTTGCCCTCGATCCGACGAATGTGAATGCCTATCGTCAGTTGGGGGCGGCGCAGATTGAAACGGGCAATCCTGAAGATGCGATCGCGACTCTTCAACAGGCGGCCTCCCTCCTCCCCAACGATGCCCGCACCTATTACAACTTGGGGATTGCCTACCAAGATGCGGAACTCTACGGGGAAGCGATCGCCAACTATCGCCAAGCCTTGGATCTTGATCCGGTCTTTGCCGATGCTTACTACAACCTAGGGGTGTCGCTGTTTGAAAATGCCTATCGGGAAGCAGTACGCTATGACCCGGAAGAGGCCGAAGCGGGGCCCGCTGCGATCGCGAATTTCAACGCCCGCACCTTGGATCGGTACGACAATGCCGTGGCAACCCTCGAAGAAGCGATGCGCCTCTACGAAGCAGAGGGCAACTTTGAGCGCGTTGAAGAAATCAATGCCTACATCCAAGACACCATCCTCCCCACCACCCTGACCCCCCCGGTTGATCCCAGCCAGGAACTAGATGATGTGGAAATTCCCGTCACCCCAGCCCCCGCCCGGCCCCTACCGGCCCCGATGCCTATCCCGGAACCGGCAGCCGACCCCGAACCCGTTGAACCAGAATCCTCGTTTCCGTCGTTCCCCGAATCGGAAACCCAGGGGTCTGTGTTTAACGATGCCCTGCCGCCCCGTCGTTAGGGCATGAGGTTACACCATGGCTGAGCGGATGGAGCAACTCTTAGAACGGGCGATCGCGCTCGCCCACCAGGCCCCCCGC
>NZ_JAQMTY010000155.1 GCF_028330765.1 Spirulina subsalsa CS-330
ACCCTGACCCCGCCCCGCGTGAACCCGTGAACCCGTCGGATCTAGAAGCGGCGGTGCAGGACTTCGCGAAGGCGTTTGAGGGGGATGTGATTGATTTGTTTTAGGGAGATGGGGCCGATCGCACTGCCGGCGGGAGATAGTGGCCATTGTGGTAATGCCAGCCGGTTAACTCGTGGAGATATTCCGGGATCGAGAGGCGGCGGAGGGAGGCATTGTGATCTAGGTTGTAGGGGTTGATGCCAAAGCGGCGACAGAGTTCGATCTCGCTGAGGGAGGGGGGAACGGTGGCACTGTGGGGATCATCATGGGTGGGGTAACTGTCCACGTCGATCCAACGGGCATCGTTGTGGCGTTTGAGGGTTTCGACGTGGATTTCTACCACGTCCATTTTTTCTTCGATGCGGGCAAGGCGGTGATGGGTGGCGATCGCCTGCTCTTGCCAGGGCATCATTTTGTGATCAATCACGGCATCCACCCGCGCATTCACCACCTCCGCCGCGCCTTGGGGCGACTTCACCGCTGCGAGATAGCCTTGAATGAAGGCGAGTAATGTCCCAGAAACCGTTTCTCCCTGGGCTTCAACGCGGGTCTTGAACTCTTGCCACGCAGCATAGGGGATCATAAACGTCGCTACGACGGGATCTTCAGGGTGACGCTGTCTTGCCTTTTTCGGTGTCACAGGAACTCAAAAAAAATGACCAGTTTAGTGGGGTATGCCCGACATCTTCCCGCCATAGTAACCATAAACTGGACTAAGCCGGATCAGAATCAACGCCAGATAGCCGGATTGAAAGGGAGGGCGGCGGTGCGATCGCCTAGCTCGCTGCCCTGATGAGGGGGATTATGCAGGCCAGGTCAATCGTTGCACGGTTATGTATCAGCAGTAGCCTCATTCCCAAGCTCAAGCGCCCCAAACCCGGTGCTGAACATGCGTATATTTAGGAATATGGGGGGCGAAAAAGTATCTAATTTTACAGTTTTCAGCCTTGGAATCCGTAAGGCTACGGGTGTGATGCCCCGCTTAAGCCCTCAATTTATCCAATGGGGCTGGGGAGTTGATTGACAAAGTTGAGACGAATAAAGATAAATTAATTCAAACTACCTCTACATACCTACCCCCATGAACGTGGATAAATTGGACACAGCTCGACGCATAGAAAATATTGAACTGATTCGGGATATCCTGTTCGGGCCGCAGTTGAAGGAGTATAGTAATCGACTTCAGAACCTAGAAAATGCCCATAAAGCGTTGCGTAGTGAGACGGCCAGTACCATTAAGGACGTGCGGGAAGACCTCAATAAGCGCACGGATGAGATCAAGCAAATTTTGAAAGAGTTTCAGATTGCGGTGCGGACGATTCGGGATGATTTGAAATCATCGCGATCGGATGATGAAACCGAAAAGAATGAAATGCGTGAACAGCTTGATCGGTTTGGGAAGCGGTTGGCGAGCAATATTTCCAATCTCGATGAGACGATCGATAAGCAAGTTAGCTCACTCCGGGATGATTTGCTGTCGAGTCACCGCAAGCAACAGGCGGATCTGATTGCGGTGCGGGCTGAGTTGTTTGAGGAGTTAGAGAAGCGCATCACGACGCTGTCATCGGCGAAGGTGACGCGGGAAGATATGGCCGAATCATTCTTTGAGTTGGCGTTGAAGCTGAAGGGAACAGAACTACCACCGACATCACTACCGGAGTCGAAACCGGCGGCGAGTCAACGCTATATGATGCCGGAACCCAGCCCAGTCAAAGAGACAGAGGCGAGCGAAGAGTAACGGCGATCGCACCGCTCCCATCGTTGTGGGTGCGATCGCTGAATCGCGGTTTTTGGTCATTGATGGATTCCTAAACAGTTAAAATCAGGCGTTATCGTAGGGTGGGTTGGGCGGCTAAAATCTAGGCTATAACTACAATTTAGCAATCCGTCGTAACCCATCCTTTAAGCTGTGTCGTAACACCACAAGCATCCTCATTCTTTGCTTTGCTGCTGTACTCGGATGGGAGAAAAATTAGCTGCGATCGCGCAACACCTTCAACCCAAAGGAATATTTGCTCAAAAAGTCGCGCACCGTTTCCAAAACAGTTTGGAAGAGGCTGGGATTGAGGGTTTGCTCCAGTTGGCGATAGGTTTCGAGTTCAGGAATGTTGAGATCGGCGGCGATCGCGATCGCTTGCTGGCAGTGGGTGCGGGCGACGGTGATATCGCCCACCTGCTGGTGAAGTTGCGCCAGGTTGTGGAAAATGGCGGCTTCGAGGTGGCGTGCTCCGATAGCCTGGGCAATGGTGAGGGATTCGCTGAGGCTGTTGCGGGCTTCGGCGTAGTCTTCGAGGGCGAGATAACTTTCGCCCAGATGACAGAGAATGCGGGCAATTTCAGCGCGATCGCCCAATTCTTGCGCAATGGGTAGACTTTGGCGCAGATGCTTCACCGCTTGGGTATAGTTCCCCATCAAACAGTAGGTTACGCCCAGATTCCCCAACGCCGCCCCGACTCCCGCTTGATCACCATTGGCACGGGTGAGATTCCAGGATTGTTGATAGAGGGACATGGCGCGATCGTGGTCGCCGATCGCATTGTAGGCACTGCCGAGGTGACCCAGCCAGCGACTTTCTTCGATCGCATTTTGGTGTTGGCGGGTGATTCGGAGCGCCTTTTGGAGGAGGGAAATGGCTTTGGGATATTGCCCCAGGGCAAAGTAGGCCGCCCCTAAATTGCCAATCGCTTTACTTTTCCCGATCGAATCACTGAGATGTTCTGACATCACTAAGTATTCTTCAAAGTAACCGATGGCGGTGGTGTAGTGACTCAAGGCCAGATTAATACTGCCGAGTTGGGCGATCGCATTACCATATTGTGCCTGATTTCCGGATGCTTCGCTGAGGGTTTTCAGTTCTTCAAATGTGGTGATCGCATTGTAATATTCTCCTAAATAACTATAGGCATTGCCCACATACAACAGTGCCTGAGCCACCTGTTTTTGGTTCGGTTCCACTTGCCGCTGTTCGAGGGGTAAAAAACGCTGGAGATAGTCCAACGCATGGGTATCATCCCCCAATTCACCATAGGCACACCCTAAATCAAACAGGGCTTGGCGCAGGGCATCGGGTGGGGCATCGCTGCCAATTAAGGTTAAATATTCCTGGAGAATCGTAATCGCTTGGGGGTGATTTCCTTGATGGGCATGGGTATCACCGAGATAAAACAAAGCCGCTTCCAGGGTTTTCGTATTATTGGAATTGGGGGCTTGAATCAGATTTAAATATTGCTGAAGATAGCGAATGGTTTCATCATCATCTGCGAGTAAATAGGAAATTTTACCGAGGACAAATAACGTCGTTTCAATATCTTGGGGATCATCAATGGAATCGGCCAGATTGAGATAAATTTGCAGATAGTCGCGGGCGGGTGGGAGGTCTTCGAGGGCATAGTACGCCGTGCCCAACTGTAAACAGAGCAGGGCCAAGGTGGCATCATCGGCTTCTGTCCATTGGCGATGATCGTGGTATTTCTGGAGGTATTCGACGGTTTTGCGGTAGTCTTGCAGTTCGTAGGCGGCGATGCCGAGTTGGAGAAAGGCTTGCTGCTGTTCGAGGGGGTCGGGATTGGGCGATCGCAACAAATACTGCTCCAAATACACCAGAGCCGACGCAAAATTACCCTGCTTAAACAGGGCCGTACCCAGGGCAAAATTAACCGTCCCATCGAGGGGGGGCGCTTGGTGTTTTGAGACCCAGCGTTGGGCCTGTTCGAGGGGGGCGATCGCTTCGGAATAGTGCTGCTGATCATAATAGGCCAACCCCAGATGCACCCAGGATTCTGGCCCGGTCATCTCCGGCTCCGTGGCGAAATATCGCTCCAACATGGCGATCGCTTCTGGTGCTTGCCGCTGATGATAATAGGCATTCCCCAAGAGTTGATACACCTCCGCTGGGGGTTCAATTTCCTGGGGTGCGATCGCCTCTAGATACGCCTGCAAATAGGTCACCGTTGGCCCATAGTTTTGGAGCGCCGCTTGACTTTTGCCCAAATGCAGCAGCGTCGTGGCGAGGGCGGGGGCGTTTTCCTGCTGCCGCACGATGGGTAAATAGGCGTGGAGGTATTGGCTGGCAATGTCGTAATGCTTCAGGTGATAGTGGGCATTGCCCAAATTCGCCAAGGTGGCCCCATCTCCCGGTGTTACCTCTGACCCTTTCACTAGGTCTAAGCATTGTTCGAGGTAGGCGATCGTTTGGGGGTAGTCTTGGCGGGCGTAATGGGCATTCCCTAGGTAAAGATAGGTGCTACCCAGAGAACCGTTCTGGCCATTGGGGTTAGCTTCGATCTGATCAAGGTATTGTTCGAGGTAGTGAACCGTTTGGTCGTAGTCTTGCAAGGCGTAGTAACTCGCGCCGAGGCCGTAGAGGCAGAGGGTGCGCAGCGGGGGGGCGGCGTGGTCAACCAGGGCAGCGTAGAGGGCGATCGCTTCCGAAAAATAGCCCCATTCTCGCAATTGCACATGGAGCGGGGTCTGATGTTCGACGGGCACAAGGAGTAATTCTCCCGCCTCATCCCACGCCTTTAATTCCCGAAAATGTTCAAACGCTTCTAAATAATTCCGCACTCGCTCCAGCCCTGAATCACTGGCCGGGGTTGCATAGAGTTGCAAATAGTAAAATGCCCAGCGAATATGGGAAATTTCACTCAGGCTATAGTCCCCAAAAAGGTCGCGGAGGCTGGGGGGCGTGGGTTCGGCTTCAATCTCTGCCTGTAACCCACTCCAATGCTGCACACAGGCAATGAAACGGGCGAGACGGGATACAGAGGATGGATCGCTGGGGGGTTCCTTTGGTTCCGGTTCGCCTGCTAAATAAAATTGGCCGGAGTCGGAGCGATACCGAGTCCGGAGGGCATCGGTTACCGATAATTCACGCAGTTTGATGTCTGGATCGAGTTCAGCCACGCTCTACCTCAGGGGGATGGGGTGGGGTTGTCTTGAGGATAATTTTACGCAGTAAGGGCGGGATGCGATAGTGGGGCACGGTATTCACGGTGATGCTTTCGAGCCAAAAGCGATCGCGCAACATCGCCATTGTGCTGGCCTGGACTTCCGGCTCCACTTCCCCGATCAGGAATCGCCACCCCTGTTCACTGGCAAACTGCCGATTGGTCGCCCCCATACAGAGGAGTTCGTAGGCGAGGGGCATCTGTTGGGCCAGGCGTTGACTGGCCCGCTCTAGGAGGGTCAGCACCCAATCACTGAGGCTGCGGGTGGGGGTGGGGGTCGCAGCCTGGTCGGGGTTCGTGGCGGCAATTTCGTATTCATAGCCGTAGTCTTGCCAATAGGCCCGGATGTTGCCGCTGTAGGGTCGGCTGCGAATTTCCCCAGCGATGATCTTGAGGGCGAGGGGATGGCCGTGATAGGTGCTGTGGATGGTGCGCAGACAATCGCGATCGCTAGCCGTCGCCAAGGGTACGCCCCACTGTTGAAATAAGGTGGCGATCGTTGGGAGATCGAGGCCATCGAGGTCTAATTGCTGGCAGCGGGGGGAGGGCAACAGGGGCGGCGTTTCGACGGTGAGAATCAGGCGCGATCGCATCTCTTCCCCCGTCACCACTTGCGTCAAAAGTTCCTGCACCGCACTACTGGGCACAGCGTTAAACCCATCCAACCACAGCAAACAGGGATGCGATTGCAACTTCGCCCCAATCGCCTCCACCAACGCCGATACCCCACCCGCCTGCTGCGCCCGATGGGTGAGGGCTTCCCCCAACACCTGCCGCCCGATCGCCACCAACTCCAACGCCGCCTGACTGACATTCACCGCCAACACCAGCGGATAGGCTTCCCGCAAGGCCGGATCAGCGATCAACCCTTGGGCGAGGGTGGTTTTACCGATCCCCGCCATGCCTGCGATCGCCACCACCCAGGTATCTCCCTGAAGTTGCTGCTTCAGTTGGTCTAACACCGCCGCCCGCCCAAACCCCAAAGGCAGCGGCTCCGGTTGCACCTCTGTCTCTTCCCTCAATTCCGTGCGCACCGTCTCAAGATCATCCCGCTGCACCCGGAGATCAAAGGCTTGGAACAGGGTCTTGATTGTTTTGAGGTCACACCCCTGCTGACGATAGAGAATATTAATTGTTGTTTCGACTGGTAACTGAGCCGTTTGGGCAATTTGACGCGAATTGACCCGTAAATTTTGCGCTTGGTAATGGGATTGAATGGCTTGGGACAACCGTTCAGACCCGGCATCAGTCAGCAAACTTCGTCGTTTCACACGGGGAGTTGGGGCCATTGTTGAAGGGTATCAATCACGGGGCAGCAGTGCATTATTCTAGCGATCTGCGCCACACCTTGCGCAAGGCCACCTTCGACTACTTTAAAGCGATCGCACCTCACTTTTCGGAATGATTCCAGAAATTCCGCCACTTTCTGCCTCAATTTAGCCCACAGCAGGAATCATCAAACCCTGGGCAGCGTTAAACGGGTGGGGCAGCAAGGCGCGAATCCGGAGACTTAACGAGCGGCGATCGAGGGGCTTCTGCATCACATCACTGCCCCCCACTTTACGACTCAGCGCCCGATATTTTTGACCCTGTTCCACCGTTGTAAAAATAACGGGAATGGGAGCCGTTTTGTGATTTTCCTTTAAACGGCGACAGACTTCTACCCCAGCAACGTCGGGTAAATACAAATCCATTAAAATCACATCGGGTTGATGATCGTTCACGAGATCTAAAACCTCTTGCCCGCAGGCCGCTTCAATGGTGCGAAACCCCTCAAACGCCAGCAAATCCGTTGCTAAACGCCGTAATAAGCAGTGATCATCTACCACAAGAACAACCGGAGCAGCAGGGAAGGATGGGGTGTTTGGCATGATGTCAGTCGAGGAAGTCTGCCCTAGTATCACTAATTTTTGGAGGCGATTACCTCTGTTTTTTTACGGAGTGGGGGCCCGCACAAATCCGGAAATACTCCGCCAGAAAAACCGTATTTCTACGGTGAAGGAATAATCGAACAGGACTTACGCAGGGACACACACAAACAAGGGGCTTAAGCCCCTTGCCTCAACGAAAAACTGAGAGATTAGCCAGAAATTTGTGTAAGTCCTGTCGAAGCAGGGGGCGCAAACCAACGGCGTTTCCACTGGCTACTGGGTTCTAAGGGGCTGTGGGCTTGTTCCTGTTGACGGTGGGCGAGGATGGTGGCGGCGGGGGTGGTTCCGGTGCGATCGCGGTAGGGCACAGCGGCGCGGGTGGCGAGGTGTTCCTGTTCGCGGGGTGTTAACGGGGGTAAATTCGTCCCGTCCCAGCGGGCGATCGTGCCGGGAGCCTTGCGCCCCACACTGGCAGAAGAGGCGATCTGTAATCCGGCTTGTTGGAGGGCGGCCCGCACCGCCGCCGCACAGGAATAGGTGGCCAGAATTCCCGTCGGGGCCAGGCATTGGGCGACCTGGGTGAGAAACTCCACCGTCCACAGTTGCGGGCATTTGGGGGGTGAAAAGGGGTCGAGAAAGATGGCATCGGCCTGATAGTGCGATCGCACCACGGTTTGAACAGTTTGGCGGGCATCCCCAAGGTGGAATTGGGCGGTGAATTGGGGGGTAGTGACGCGGTGGGCGGTGCTGAGGGTGGCGAGGTGGGCCACGATCGCCGCCGGATAGTGAGCGAGGGCATGATGCGCGATCGCCGCCTGAGCGGGCCGCGCCTCCACATCCAACGCCACCAACTCCACAACACAGGCCGGATTCACCGCCCAAATCGCCGCCAAGGCCGCCGCGCTGTTATACCCCAAGCCATAACAAATATCGAGGAGCCTGATCCGGTCTTGGGTTGGCGCTAACCGGCGTAACTCACAGGGCACAACAAATTTCCCCTCGGCCTCCTGGGCTGCCCCAAATTCAGAATGAAACAACTCATCAAATTCCGCTGAAAAAAACGTTGCAGAACCATCACAAGTCCATTGAGGCGAAAACGGATCGGTCATGGTGAGCAAAGTTGAGGGTCTGGGGCTAATCATACAAGGTCGGAGCAGAGGCGTGAGCACAATACAAAAATGGGTACAATGCACAGTGATCATCGTCTTTTACTACATTATTAGGTGAGCATATGACTGTCCCATTTTCTCAGAAACTGATCGTCTTTGGTGCGCTTGTTTCATTTGGTTTCGGATTAAGCTCATGCCAACCTGCCTCTGACTCTACGGCCTCTGACTCTACGGCTAGTGATAGCTTGCCCCCTGAAGAAGTGACCATTCGTTCCGGCCATACGAGCTGGATTGAGGAAAGCTTTCAAGCTCAGGTGGTCAACCTTGGTCTAGAACAGCTGGGTTATCAGCTTGATGCAGCCAAAGAGCTAGAGTATCCCGTCCTTTATCTTTCCGTTGCCAACAACGATATAGATTATAGTGTGTCTTCTTACATGCCTGAGCAGGTAGGTTTTTTTGAAAATGCTGGGGGTGAAGATAAAATTAGCATTTTAGGGGGGCTCATTCCACTAGGAATCCAAGGCTATCTAATTGATAAAAAAACAGCCGATGAATATGGCATCACTAATATCGAACAGTTTCAAGATCCAGAAATTGCTCAGTTATTTGATTTTGATGGCGATGGCAAAGCTAATTTAACCGGCTGTAATCCCGGTTGGGCTTGTGAAGCAACCACGAACCATTTTATTGAAGTCTATGGGCTTCAAGATACCGTCGAACATGATCAGGGAACTTATACGGCTCTGTTAGCGGATGCAATTACTCGTTACGAAGCAGGAGAACCGATTTTTTACTATGCGTATAACCCCCATTGGATTGGGGCTGTTTTAAAGCCCGGTGATGATGTGGTTCGGCTAGAAGTTCCTTTTACCTCTTTACCAGGGACTATGAGCGATCTGACCGAAGCAGATACGACGTTTGACGGCAAAAATTTGGGATTCGCAGGTAACCAGCAGAAAATCATCGCCAACCCAGATTTTTTGGCACAGAACCCCATCGCCAAACGCTGGTTTGAGTTGGTACAAATTCCCATAGAAGATATGAATGCAGTCAGTTTGCGCATTGAAGAAGGGGAAAATACGACGGAAGATGTCCGCCAGTTAGCTGAAGAATGGGTGAGTGACAACCAAGAGCAGTTTGATCAGTGGATTGCAGAAGCGCAATCAGCAGGCGAATGAACCGTCAGCACTAGACTCTTTTGTGACACTAGACTCTTTTGTGATTTAATATCAAGTTCGGTTCATGGTGTTAAAAAGCGGGCAAGATGCCCGCTCTCTTCCAATTTCTTCAAGTAAGCGTTTAGAACCCAATCCTTCAGCCAAGTTAGATCTCAAAAATGACAAAAGATGGGTACAATACACAGTGATTATCGTCTTTTACTACATTATTAGGTGAGCGTATGGCTGTCCCATTTTCTCAGAAACTGATCGTCTTTGGTGCGCTTGTTTCATTTGGTTTCGGATTAAGCTCATGCCAACCGGCCTCTGACTCTACGGCCTCTGACTCTACGGCTAGTGATAGCTTGCCCCCTGAAGAAGTGACCATTCGTGCCGGCCATAGTAACTGGATTGAGGAAAGCTTTCAAACTCAGGTGGTTAATCTTGGTCTAGAGCAGCTGGGTTATCAGCTTGATTCAGTCAAAGAGCTAGAGTATCCCGCCCTTTATCTTTCCGTAGCCAGCGACGATGTCGATTACAGTGTGGCCTATTACCAGCCTGGGCATGAAGAATCTTTTGAAAATGCTGGGGGCGAAGCTAAAATTAGCGGTTTAGGGATCGTCATGCCACCAGGAATCCAAGGCTATCTAATTGATAAAAAAACAGCCGACGAATATGGCATCACTAATATCGAACAGTTTCAAGATCCCGAAGTCGCTCAGTTATTTGACTTTGATGGCGATGGCAAAGCTAATTTAACCGGCTGTAATCCCGGTTGGGGTTGTGAAGCAATCACGAACCATTTTATTGAAGTCTATGGGCTTCAAGATACCGTCGAACATGATCAGGGAGCATATGCAACTCTGTTAGCCGATGCAATTACTCGTTACGAAGCAGGAGAACCGATTTTTTACTATGCATATAATCCCCATTGGGTCGGGGCTATTTTAAAACCCGGTGAGGATGTGGTTTGGTTGGAAGTTCCGTTTACGTCTTTGCCAGAGGATATGGGCGATCTGACGGAAGAAGATACGACGTTTGACGGTAAAAATTTGGGATTGCCAGGCAGCCAGCAACGAATCATGGCCAACCCCGCTTTTTTAGCACAGAACCCCATCGCCAAACGCTGGCTTGAGTTGGTACAAATTCCCATTGAAGACATGAATGAAGTCAGTTTGCGAATTAATGAAGGGGAGGATACGCCGGAAGATATCCGCCAGTTAGCCGAACAATGGGTGAGTGACAATCAAGAGCAGTTCGATCAGTGGATTGCCGAAGCGCAGTCGGCAGGCGAATAAAGGGATTGTTGGGGTGAGCTTCCCTTGTAGAGTAGAAAAGGAGAGTAATCGACAACAAGGACGAAGCGCGTGAGATTGATCATTTTGGGCGGGCCCGGATCGGGCAAAGGGACACAGTTGGGGGTGATTCAGTCGGAATTGGATGTGGTGGGGATTTCGGTGGGGGAAATCTTGCGGCGGGCGATCGCTGACAACAGTTTTCTAGGGGCCAAAGTGAAACCCTGTGTTGCCCAGGGTGAACTCGTCGATGATGACTTGATGGTGCAGGTGATTCGGCTGCGTTTCCTCGCCCACAATATGGATCAAGGCTGGATTCTCGAAGGCTATCCCCGCACCACCGTCCAGGCCGAAGAACTGGATTTCATGCTCGATGATTTTAATCAATCGGTTGATTATGCGCTCTATCTTGATGTGCCCGAAGCGGTGATGTTGGAGCGGTCTTTAGCGCGATCGCGCCCCGACGATACCCCCGACATCCTCCACCGCCGGATTAAACGATTTCACGAGCAAATTCCCCCCATCCTCGAATACTACGGCTCACGGGGGAAACTGCTCCACCTTGATGCCAGCCGCGACCCCAAGACGATCAGCGCTGAAATCTTGCAAAACCTTAAACCCTGAGCCAAACCGCCAAAACAGCCCCTAAGCTAGAGGCAACCCCCTCTCTTGGTGTATCCCCATGGCTTGGCAACGCCCCGATCAACGCGCCGTTAACGAACTCCGCCCCGTTTCTTTCGATCTCAACTTCACCCGCTTTGCTGCCGGATCGGTGCGTGTTCACTGCGGTCAGACCCAAGTGCTCTGTACTGCCAGTATTACCCCCGGCGTACCGAAATTCCTCGAAACCAGTAACCAAGGTTGGCTCACGGCGGAATATCGGATGCTCCCCAGTGCCACCCCCCAACGCCACCCCCGCGAACTCGTTAAACTCGGTGGCCGTACCCAAGAAATTCAACGCTTGATTGGTCGCAGTTTACGGGCGGCTTTGGATTTAGAGGCCCTCGGTCAACGGACGATCACCGTGGATGCAGATGTGCTGCAAGCCGATGCCGGGACGCGCACCGCTGCGATTACGGGGGGCTATGTGGCGATCGCGCTGGCCATGCAAGGCTTGATCGAGCGGGGCGAGTTGGCGGTGTCGCCGATTCGGTATCCGGTGGCGGCGGTGTCGGTGGGGTTGATTGAGGATCAAGCCTTGTTAGATTTGAACTATGCCGAAGATGTGGCGGCGGATCTGGATTGTAATGTGGTGATGACGGGCAATTTAGACCTGATTGAAATTCAGGGCACGGCGGAATCTGGGAGTTTCAGCCGCGATCAACTCAATCGCATTCTTGACCTCGCCCAAGATGGGATTCAAGCTCTCTTAGTGGCTCAACAAAATGCCCTGAAAGGCGGCTAATCGCGTCCTGGTACGACAAAATGCTGATTAATGAGGACAAGGGGATGTAGGAACAAGGGGCTTAAGCCCCTTGCCTGTCCTAACGATATCGACCCCTGCGATAACGTCCTGATCTGAACACGATGGACTTTGACATACTCCCCCACTAAACCCTACGGGCTATAGTGGGAGATTCTGAACAGCCAGTTACCTGACCATTTATCCACTCAAACAACGAGAGTTGCAGAGGGTTGCTAGGCTCAACGACTAACGCCATTGATTTATCCT
>NZ_JAQMTY010000156.1 GCF_028330765.1 Spirulina subsalsa CS-330
ATGTATTGAAAATTAAGGACTCGCTGTCGCTCGATTTGTTTGTTGGTGCAAATTCATCTCGCCACTAAAAGGCACGTCCGCCGTTACCTTCGGTAACTCTACTCGGACTCGCTTTATAGTGGGAGTCTTCTTTGCACATTAAGATAATTAAAACCGTTTTAAAAACTGGATTAAGTCTAATTGCCTTAGTCCAGTTTTTTAATGCCACGCTGGGATCGTCGGATCATCTTGGCGTGTCACTGGAATGACGGGGATTTTGTGGGGTTTGATAATTTGGGTTTGTATGTTGCCGTGGCCAGGATAGGACGGCAGCAGTAGACCGTTTTGGGTGAGGGGCACAAAGGGAACCTTGCGCGGCTTCACCACCCGCGCTCGGATCGTATCCCCAGGAAAATCCCAACGAGACTGGGACTGGAGGTTCAGTTCTTCGAGGGTGTCGGATTCGGGGTCAAAGAGGATGGAATTGGGGCCGCTGGTGGTTTGGCCGTTGATTTTAATTTGGTAGCGGCCGAGGCGGAGTTGTTCGAGATAATAGACCCCGGCACTGTTGGTGATGGAAAAACTGATCACCTCATCGTCAGCGTTGACGGCTTCGACCCTGGCTCCGGCGACGGGTTCGCCGTCGGCATTGGTGATGACTCCCATTAAGGTGTAGGAGGCTTGGAGGGGGATTGCTACGGGGGTATAGCTGCCTTCTATGACTTCGACAGCAACGCTGTTAAACAGGGGTTGAAAGTCGGGGGGGAACCCCGCTTCTTCCAGATCAATGCGATGGCGGCCGGGGGGCAGGGGCAAAAGGAGGCGATCGCCTTCCTGTTCAATCTGATTCCCCCGCACCACTTCGTTATTGACGATCAAAAAGTCGTTACTTTCGCGATAGATGCGATCATCCCCATCCCGTTGGCCATTACCGTTGAAATCATAAAAGGGTTGGAGCCAGAGGCCGCCTTGGGTGCGGAGGCGTTCGGGGCGGCGATCGCCGGGCCCGATGCTCCCCTGTAACCCCAAACTCGATCGCAATTGCAGACTAAACCGATTCCGATTCGCTTGCAGCGCCACCGTATCGTAGCGGGCTTCGAGAAACAGCCCCGGTATCACCGTCGTCCCCAGCAACAGATAGGGGCCATGGCCCTCAGACCCCACCCCATAGCCGAGTTCCGCCTGCCAGAGGGATTGGCCGATGCTGTTGCGATCTTGGGAACGGTATTCCCAGCCCGTCGTGAGCAGGTGGCTTTTGGTGGCGGCGGATCTGGTTTCTAGTTCGAGGTTTAAAAATTCTGAGGGGTTGAGACGGTAGCTAAGTTCCGTAGCGGTTTTGGACAAGCCGGGGCGATCGTCCCCGGTGTGGATCAGCGTCAAATCTGACCAGCGTTGATACCAACGCCAATCCCATTGGTCATTGGTTTGCCAATTAACGCCGAGGATGGTGGAAGCCTGCCGACTGGACTGGGAATATTGCAGACCAAACCGGGCGAAATCGTCCCAGGTGCCTCGGCTCGAAAACCGGATATTCGGCAAGACGCGCCAGTTCAAGGTGTAGCGGGTGCGTTCTAGATCGGTATTGAGGGTAATGTATAGATCCTCGTCATCCCAGACCATTTCGGCATCCACATCGAGATCACGACTCATTAACCCAGACACAGCCAGGCGGAGCGGGGTTTGTTTCGGTTGCAAAAACAATTCCGCCAACCCGTGCCAACCATCGTCATACACTCCCCCCACGCCCAAGGTGAGATCCGGACTCAACCCCTGCCGATAGGCCAGGCCACCGCTAAAGTCTTGGAGTTCGCCAAAAAAGTCGCCCGGTTGGCGATCGCGCCGCCACCCCCCCGATGCCACCAGGGCCGAGGCTCCCGTGGGCAGTTGTTCCGGCAGGAGGGTGAAGCGGGCTTCTTCAATGGTTGGCTCGGCGGTGAGGGAACCATCGGGAAAGAGCAGCACGTAGTAGTTACGCTGCACGCCGCGACCGACGGCAACATCATTGAAGCGATAGACCCCTGAACCATCTACCAATTCTTCGGCGAGAACGTCCCGCTGGCGCAGGTCGGTGACTAATTGGACGACGGTTCCGGGGGCGGCGCGGCCGCTGATGGTGGCGGTGATTTGTTCGGGTTGGAGGCGTTGGTCTGGGTTTGCGCCGCCGCTGATGTGGCGATAGGGAAAGGGGGCGTAGCCTTGGCGTTGGATGGTGGTGAAGCCCCAGAAGTCGCCGGGGGTTTGGTCGCGCCAAAAGGTGGGCTGCGAACCGAGGTAGTAGTCACTACGATCGCGCTGCCGGATGACTTGGAATTCCGACAGTTGCCACGGATCGCGATCGAACAGATTCCCCTGGGTGATCTTGGCAAACCAACTACTGCCGAAGAATGTCCCGACGGCGGCGAGTTGGCCGCGATTGCGCCAATCGGTCTCGCGATCGGTGGTGAGGGTCATTTCCTGTTCGGCGACGCTGAAGCTAAAGGCGGGGGCGTTGACGCGGGGCAGGCCGTCGAGGATGACCGGCAGCGGTTCTCGGTTGCCTTGGCCGGTGCGGCCGAGTTCTGGCACATCAAAGACGATCGCATAGTCAAACCCATCAAATTCCACCCCAATCCCGAAGCGATCGCGAATCTCCTGCACCGATAGGACGCGGCCCAGTTCGGGGTCTTGGCGAATGTCATTCGGGTTGAGACGCAGGATTTTGTAGGGCGATCGCAGTTCAATTTCGGCATCACTGATCACGGTGGTGGTAAATTGCAATGCTGCCAGCACTGCCTCGTAGGGGAGCAACCAATCGGCCAAATTCACCGCCGTCAGTTCGTCAATTTCTCCCCGCACAAATACCCCCGGATTAACGGTACGATTCCCCCGATTCAGGCCGACGATCGGGAGTTCGGTACTGGGGGCGGTGAGGGTGGGGGCGGGGTCAGGTTGGGCGATCGCCTGACCGCCAGAACAGAGCAACAGGGCGAGGAGACTGAGACTAAGCCCGGCACGGAACAGGCGCTGACGATTCACCATGGCAGGAGGTTAAGGAATGGTAAACGTGACACGGAAGGGGGTGCGATCGCTGTCGAAGTTTACGCCGGAACCGAGATGCCCTGATAATTCGTAGGTTCCGGGGGTGAGGGTGAGGGGATTTTCTGGATCATCAGTTTGGCGATAATCCACCGTGAGATAGCGAGAATTTTCCGCGATTACGGTGTGAGCGGGGCCCGCGCCTGCATAGAGGGTTTCGCCGTCTTTGCGCAGTTGCCAATTCCCCTCTACCCGGACGCTAGCGAGTCCGGTATTTTCCACGAGCAGTTGTAGCTGTTGGGTTTCGGGGTTGTAGCGGGCTTGGGGGGCGCTGAGTTGGTGGGAAATATCCCCTTTGCGAACATACACCGCTACGCCAATCCGGGGCACAATCGTCGTCGTAATCCTCACATCACCATCACCCTCTTCTTGAACGGTGGCTTGGAGATTTTCGGTAAAGATCATGGCGCGATATTCCCCATCGGGGGCGCTGGGAGGAATCCGAGCAATGAACCGAATCCGCCGCTCGTTCGTGCCGGGAACCTGCAATTCACGGGGGGAAAATTGCAGGTAGGGGGTGAGGTCTTGGGGGCTAGATTCAAGAAATTGAATCCCGGTTTCGGGGTCGTAGGTGAAGGGGCTGGTATAGACGCGGGCGCGAAAGTCGTTTTCACCGGTGTTTCTAATCGTGATCGTGCCTTGGGCCTGGCCGCGCCGGAGTTCGGTTTCAATCACCATCGGAGAAATGCCGACGTTAGCCCGCACGGCAGGACTGAGGAGGAGAACCGTCGCCATGAGCAGGCCGGTGGTGAGGGGGCGGAAGGGGTGCAGCATGGGGTTATTGGGGGGTAGCGGTGAGGGTGACGCTGTATTGATAACTCCCGGCGGGGAGGACGCGGGTATCGTTAAAGCCAATGGTGAGGGAAATGTCTAGAGTGGCGTTGGTGTTGGTGGGGAGGTTGAAATCGAGAGAGTTGGCGAGTCCCCATGTACCCGCTCCGGGGGTAAAGCCCGCATCCCCAACGTTGAGAAATTTGCTGGTGGGGTCGTAACGGATAATCGCTCGCTCGTTGGCGGCGGCGGAGTCGAAACCGAGGGGGGTGCTGATGGGGGTGATGGTGGCGCTGCTGATTTGGCTGGGGGTAGCGCCACAGTTGACGGTGGTGGTGGCGGATGCGCCTGCCCCGCTGATCGCGCTGGCTGCTTCGAGCCAACCTTGTTGCAGGGCTGGGGCGGCAAATGTGCCGTTAGTTGTGCCGCTAAAGGTGCATCCGGCCTGGGCATAACCCCCACTGAGGCATAAACCAGTGAGGAAAATGCTACTCAGGGGGGGAATTAGAGTATTTAGAAAGGGCAGTTTCATGGATGGTTGCAAAGGTTAACCTATCCCACAGTTTGACGGTTTTGTTATGGATTGAATTGGAGGTAGAAACCCAAAAAGGGCGCGTTATTTAGCAGAGCCAATTCGTATGGAATCCGGTTGTAGAATTAATGAGCTTAGTAGGGTGGGCATCGCCCACCCTACTACTACACTTTACTGAGGAGTAGCGGTTAGTTGAACATTGAATTTATATGTGCCACCCGGGATATTCGCACTATGTTTCCATGTCATATCAACAACTAAGGGGTCATTGGTGAGAATCGCACCAGCTGCGGTTGCTGGAGAAACATTTGTAATTGCAGTACCACCATTAAAAGCAGTTCCTGTTACTTCACTGGTAACAGCAGTCGCCGTCAGTGCTGGACCAGAAACTTGAGTAGGAGCCGCAATTGCTAAGGTACTCGCCGCACTGTTACAAGTCAAAGTAACTGTACCAGAAGCAGTTGAAGTAAAGGTATCTCCAGTTGCCGTCACTGTACCAGCGGCAGGTGTTCCAAATGTACAAGTTGACGTAACACTACCGTTAAAAGGAACGTCCGCAGTTTGGGCAGAAGCTTTGGGGGCGAAGGTGATCGCGCCGAGAACGGCAAGACCCGTAACAAGAGCAAAACGACGGTTTAAGAACTTAGGAACCATGATTAGTAACCTCAAATATTTTTTCGTATCTACTGATTAGACGATTTAACCGGACAGTTTGTGAAAAAAAAGATTGCCCCAAATGATTAAGTGAATATTAAACAATGTTGATATTGTCTTGGTGCTTAACATGGATTGTTTTCTAGTTATTGAAATGATCAATTTTCTTAAGATTTGGGTTAAAAAAAAGTTAACCAAACTAAGCAGAACTCCTCGTGTTATGACTCTACCCAGTCACGAGAGCAACAGGAAGAACGGGGATTAGCCGCACTCATAGTCTGCGAAGCGACGGCGTAAGATGTGCCGCGCTTGGGAGACCCGTTTGCGGACATTGGCCACCGATAGATCTAATTGATCCGCAATTTCTTCGTAGGAATAATCCTGCTGCACCCGTAGCACCATCACAGCACGTAACTTCGGCGGCAAGGCAGCGATCGCCCCCCGCCAAAACTCCTGTAACTCCTGCTGCAAAACATAATCCGCCGGATTATCAGCCCGACTTTTCCCCGGAGCCGCCGGAGCGACCTCCTCCAAAACGTCACACCCCACCGCCCGACGGCGGCGCTGGCGATGGACATCAATGCAGAGATTCCGCGCCATCTGTTGCAGCCAAGCTGAATAATTCCGAATCTTGCCCTGCTCCGATAGTTTCGCCTTTGCCTTCAGCATCACCTGCGACAGGGCATCCTCCGCATCCGCCGCATTGCCCATCCATCGCAGGCAAGACTGATAAATCGCACGCTCATGCGTTAACCAAATTGACCAAAACTCTAAACTTTCAGGATCGACTTGAGCCGACGTAGCCGAGGAGCGATCGCCCCATTGAATCATAGATACAATCATGACTATACCGTTCGTGAGACAAGCACCGAGGTAATACAATGCAGTAGCCACCGACTAGGGTTGTATTACTACAGCACGAAATACTAATGTTACGAGACAGCATAGTCTGAGATCCCACCTAATTCGATGAAATATAATATTTGCGTAACAAAAAATAGTATTTTCAAGATTGCTCACAGAACAGATTTAAGACCTCATCCCTGCGGAATCGCCCGGTATTCCCCATGTATCGATGGCATTGAAAGAGCGAACATTTCTTAATATTAAAGCCCGTTATTTTGGATCTCACTAGCAAAGAATGATAAGGTGAGGCTATCTTTAAACCTGCCTTGAACGAGGGTCAACTGTGAATTTACCGTCCTTTTTGTGGTTGTGGAAAATTGCGGCTTGGTCAATGGGGTTATCACTGACGGCCTACGGGATATTGGGCATGAGCGGCCTATGGATGCGATGGGGGCGATCGCACCCAGCCGCGCCCCTGTGGTTGCGTCCGCTCCATCTCACGCTTGGGATCGCATTGGTTCTGCTCGTGCTGCTGCTGCTGTCCATCGGCATTGTGGGCACGTTGGGGCAGTATGGTTCCCTGGGTCATTCTTGGCATTTGGGGGCAGGGTTGATCGTGGTGGCGCTGGTGTTAAGTTCGGCGGCGACGGGGTTAAATGTGGGACGGCGGCCCTGGGTGCGCCCCTTGCATCTCAGTATTAACGGGGTCTTGTTCGCCGGGTTTCTCTGGGTGTCGTGGACGGGCTGGACGGTGGTGCAGCAATATTTACCGGGTGCGACGCTTTGAGGGACAAGGGGTAAGGGGCAAGGGGCAAGGGGCAAGGGGC
>NZ_JAQMTY010000013.1 GCF_028330765.1 Spirulina subsalsa CS-330
ATCCCAGTTATGCAATCCCTCACCCAACCCTCTCCCTCAGGAGAGGGCTTTTGGCTCCTTTCTCCTGCGGGAGAAGGGCTGGGGATGAGGGTGCTCCCTGGCGAGCCATGGGAATCTGCAAAAGTGGGATGCACCCCTTGCTTGTCCTAATGCCCTTGTTGATTGCTATAAATCGAGCCGATTAAACCGGTTTCTGATTAGGATTAACACGCTAATTCCCCCCAACAAGTAATGTCTGCCTGCCCATCAAAAACCACCTCAAGTGACATCGATCGGGGGATACTTCGGGGGTGAGAATCGGGGCTAGAATCCTGTCTTGCTGAGGTGGGAGGAGCGCGGAATTTCCTGAAAAGGGACAAATCAAGATATCATAGGCGTTTAGATTCACTTTAATGTTGCAAGTCGCCTTGCAGAAGGTCTCAAGCAATGTTGTTAGATAGACTCTGTCTTATCTTGAGCGTAGTCGAAGCGTAAGTTTGAATAGGCCAGACTTTGGGATTGCTTGGTAATCCGTTCATAGGCTGATTGCCTATAGAAGTCCTTGATTACCGCCATCAATAAGTCATGGAGAATCTTTTAGACAAGACCGAATGAAAAGTAACGAAACATATCTCAATCATCCGACTTTTGGCCTCCTTTTCAAGGTTTGTCCGATTGAAGATAATCAAGAACTCTATACCACTCTCTACGCTCAACGCTTATTTTTTGTTGTTTCCCAAGCGACTCACGGGTTGGCGTTTGAGCCGCTGGGACGGTCGGATGCACGGTTGTTGGTGGAAAATCGGCTGCGGAAGTTGCGACGCATCAATGCTTTGGAGGATTATCAGGATTTGAATTTGATCTATAAGCGGACGTTTCAGTGATGGGGTGGGGTTTGATGCAATGTGTTGATGGTGTGATCTGGCTGATATGACTTCGATCGCTTCTCGTTTAGCAGCTATTGGTCAGACGTTGCCGCCTGGGGTGCGTCTGTTGGCGGTGAGTAAGACATTTCCGGTGACGGCGATTCGGGAGGCCTATGGGGCGGGGGTGCGGGATTTTGGGGAGAGTCGGATTCAAGAGGCGATCGCAAAACAAGCGGAGTTGCACGATCTACCGGATATCCGCTGGCATTTGATCGGCCATTTGCAAAGTAACAAGGCGAAAAAAGCCGTGGAGCAGTTTGATTGGATTCACACCTGCGATAGTTTGAAGCTGGCGCAGCGCCTCGATCGCCTCGCGGCGGAACTGGGCAAATCGCCAAACGTGTTTTTGCAGGTGAAGCCGCGCCCGGATGCGAATAAATATGGTTGGCCGTTGGCGGATCTGGCGGCGGATTTACCCCAGTTGGCCCAGTGTCAGCACTTGAAAATTCAAGGTTTGATGACGATTTTGCCGTTGGGGTTGACGACGGCGGATACTTTGAAGGCGTTTCAAGAGACACGGGATGCAGCGGCTCACATTGCAGCGGCCTATGGCCCTCCCTTGGAGATGACGGAATTGTCCATGGGGATGTCCGGGGACTATCCGATCGCCATCAAAGCGGGGTCAACGATGGTGCGCATTGGTCGCGGTATTTTTGGCGATCGCCCCCCTGATCCATCGACCTAATTTAAAGGATTCGTCGTGCAAGGAGGCATTCTCCAGATATGATGATAGCGACCTTGTGATCACAAGGAATAGGGGCATTGGTATGATTAAGCCTATAGAACGGGATAGGGACCATTACAACCATGAATATTTTTAATAAACTCAAGGATCTTGTTGGCTACAATGAACCAGAGTATGAGTATTATGAGGAGGATATGGAGGGTAACGATTACCAAAATCTGTATCAACAGGAGAATGCTCCGGCTGCTGAGGAAGAGCGTCAACGCCCTCGCCGGACAAGGGATCGTTCAACAGTGATGACTGCGCCCGAAACCCCTTCCACATCCCCTGGTTTATCATCAACCGCAACCGCAGCAGCAAGGAGTAACGTGATAGGAATGCCCGGATCGGCAAACGGAATTTCAGAAGTCGTCGTCATTGAACCCCGTTCCTTTGAAGAAATGCCCCAAGTGATTCAGGCGCTCCGGGAACGGAAATCGGTGGTGTTGAATTTAACGATTATTGACCCAGATGAGGCGCAACGAGCGGTGGATTTTGTGGCGGGTGGAACCTATGCCATCGATGGACATCAAGAGCGGATTGGGGAAAGCATTTTTCTGTTTACCCCTAGTTGTGTGCAGGTGAGTACCCAAAATGCGATCGCCGCCCAGGAGTTAACCTCTCCCCTCACAACCCGGCCCACCATGAGCGCCGGTACTGGTGCGCCGAACCCGAACGCATCGTGGTCTTTAGACCCCAATCGTCTCGCTCAGTAGGGTGTCACGTTGATTCAGACTGTTGGACAGTTCCCTGTCCCCAATCGCGGGGGTGCAACGATGCACCCCCTTCGTTGTTGTTGAGCCGAGTGAGCAGGAGGTAATCGGGTCATGGTGTATCAATTAGGTGTGATTGGTGGGGGTGTGATGGGGGAGGCGCTCCTGTCGCGGCTGGTGGCGGAGCAGGTTTATGATCCCCGTGCTGTGATCGTGAGTGATCCGATGGCGGCGCGGGGTGAGGTGTTGCGATCGCGCTACGGCGTGACCACCACAACGAGCAACACAGAAGCCAGCCAGGCGGAGATCCTCCTTCTGGCCGTCAAGCCCCAAATTCTCAGCGCGGTGCAGCAGAGTTTGGCCTCGGTGCAGCTTGCACCCTCAACCCTTGTTCTGTCGATTTTGGCGGGGGTGACCCTTGAGCGCCTCAATACTGTCTTTCCCCAACAGCCGACGATTCGGGTGATGCCCAATACACCGGCTACGGTGGGCGCAGGGATGACCGCGATCGCCCCCAATGCGCAGGTTTCAGCAACGCAAATCACCCAAGCCGAGCGCATTTTTGCGGCGGTGGGTGAGGTGGTGACGGTTCCCGAAGGCTTGATGGATGCGGTGACGGGGCTATCGGGATCGGGGCCTGCCTTTGTGGCGCTCCTGATTGAAGCCCTGGCCGATGGCGGTGTTGCCGCCGGTTTACCCCGTGCCATTGCCCAAACCCTCGCCCTCCAAACGGTGTACGGCACAGCACAACTGCTGCGAGAAACAGAACTGCATCCGGCCCAACTCAAGGATCAAGTCACCAGTCCGGGGGGCACAACGATCTCCGGGGTGGCCGCCTTAGAGGAACATGGGTTTCGTTCGGCGGTGATTAAGGCGGTGCAGGCGGCCTACGGGCGATCGCGGGAACTAGGTCAATCAGGGTGAATCGTCTGGGCAAAAGCGCGGTAGTCTTGGCCGATGTCGGCGCGATCGCCCAACACTTGCCCCTGCCATTCCAGCCACGCATGACTTTCCATCTGGCCCTGATGGCGACGCATCCCAATCCGTAAATCAGCCGCCACGCCATACCACCGCAACCCATAGGCCAAGGTCAGCGATCGCCGCAAACAATTACTCCAGATCCGACTGTAGCGATCCGCCAGCGTCACCATCGCCGCCAAGCGTTTAATCTGCCGAGGGGATAAGCGCGGTTCGCACCGCTGCGGATCGGGCGCACAGCATCTTAAGCATTGCTGGGTTCGCCGTAACCCTAACCCCTGCATCAACAGAGCCACCACGGGCAACAGCATCATTGCCCCGAGGAACCACCCCCAATCCTGCCGCGACAACCGCTGCACCGTCTGCCACTTTTGCCGCCACCCCATCTCACAGCACCGCTCGAAACGCTTGGGTGCGCAGATCAATTCCTGTAATCGCCGTGCCCACCACCACCGCATCCGCGCCCCCATCCAACGCTTGGCGCACCATCTCCGGGGTGGCGATACCGCCTTCGCAAATGGTGAAGGTGTCGAGTTCTTGGGCGATGCGGCGGAGGAGATCCCAGGCGGGCGGGGTTTGGGTGGCGGTGGCTTCGGTATAGCCGTAGAGGGTTGTGCCGACGATATCCGCCCCAGCGGCGATCGCCTCCGAGGCACTGGCAAAATCATCCACATCCGCCATCACTAACTTGCCTCGATCCTGGATCGCCGTGATTAACTCTGCCACCGTCACCCCATCGGGGCGATCGCGCAAGGTCGCATCAATGGCCACAATATCCGCCCCCGCATCAATCACTGCGATCGCATCCTCCAAACGCGGCGTAATATACACCGCACAACCGGGGATCACCTGCTTCCAAAGGCCAATAATCGGAATCTGGGGCAATACTTGGCGCACCGCTTGGATATGGGCGGGGCTATCAATTCGCACCGCCACCGCTCCTTGATTGACTGTGGCCTGTGCGATCGCCGCAATCATCTCCGGCGCATGGAGAGGCGAATCCGCCGGAGCTTGGCAAGAGACAATTAACTGATCACGAAGGCTAGAAAGCATGGTGCTATCGTAGAGAATACCATCGACAGCATAATCCACAATGGTAACCCTAAGCCCCGAAGAAATTGAACAATTTCGCATCCAACTCAATCGCTATCCGCCCGCCCTCAAAGCCCTCACCGAAATTGAAGACTGCGAAGGCAACCTCGAAGATGCCACCATCTCCATCGCCATCCGCGCCGGACAACAACCCCAAGAAGATAACGCCGCTTGGCTTGCCGACCTCGCGAAACGCTGTCGCGCTGTGATCTGCCAAGACATTCCCCGCCAAAACCTCGCCGCCGGTGCGATCGACAAAACAATCATCGCCGTCGCCAATTCTGACCTGATCCCCCCCTCCTTAGCCACACCGGTCATTTTGTATGTGTTAAAAACAGGATTAGAGGACTTTTGCCGTCCCTTAGAAACCCCCTCTTAAATGATGGCAACCCCTGTTTTCCAAGGTGCGTCATTGCAGGGACGGTGAATCAAAAACTATGGTGCAACTCTTTACTCAACTAGTCTCCCCCCCCATCAACAAGATGATGATTCTTGGGCTCTGTCTGGGAATAGGACTCTCAAGCTGTGGCGAAAGTAAAGTCACACAATGTAATAAGCTGATCCTTGAAATCAGTAAATTAGAATCAATTGATCAAACCTTCTATGAGCAAATGAAAAACTCTGAATCCTTTGAACAGGCCCAGAGTTTTGACGAGTTCAAGCAAGCTGCCCAGGAAATGTCCACCGCCTTTAACAAAATTGCTGAGGATATCACCCTCTACATCGAAGCCATTCAAAATGTCAAAGTAGCAGATCAAGAACTACAGACGTTCCAAGAAACTTATGTGGAACAAGGCGGGCATCACCGTGACTTAATTCAAGATGCATCAGGGGTTTTGAATGAAGTGAGCCAACTGAATTTAGATGCCGAAGGTCGCATCAAACTCGACCAACTCGCCACCGCCATTGATCAATTTTCCGTTGAAGTGGAAAAATCGAGCCTCACTGTAGCGGACACGATCCGCACCCTCCAAACCTATTGCGGCGTGACCCCCATGCCACCCGCCACCGAATTAGAGCCAGCCCCCGAAGTAACTCCCGATTCGCCTCCTCAATAGGCCGTTGGGATCATTGCATCGCACCATACGATCATGATCACCCTCGCTCATAAATAGTGACTGATGACCCTGACTCCTTTGCACCTCGAACCGATTACCCCCGAAACCTTCGCCCCCTTCGGTCAACAGATTCTACCCACCGCCGATGGTAAGCCCTACGATCGCACCGATGCCCAGCTTGAACTCAGTCAAGGCATTCCCCGGTTCTACATCATGCGCCTCACTCAACGGAGGCGACAGTTTCACCGCATGACCCACCACCAACGCTGCACCCAATGCCTCGGCTCTCTCCATGGTCAGCCCTGGCTCTTGGCCGTCGCTCCCCCCTCGCCCCAACCCGATCCCCAGGCCATTCGCGCCTTTCAGATTCCAGGCGATTGTTTTGTGAAACTGCATCAGGGAACTTGGCACGCTGGCCCTTATTTTGATGCGGATGTGGTGGATTTTTACAACCTCGAACTCAGCGACACCAACATTACCGATCACGTCACCTATGATCTGCAAGCAGAGCACGGCTTGACCTTTGTGCTGGTTTAGGTGATCCGGTAACCGGGCTTGAACGTGTTGGGTTGAGGCGATCGCAACCCAGCAGCGATAAGCCTTTGGGTTGCGATCGCCCCAACCTCAAGATTGTCTAGGGGTTAGGCTTCGATTTTGACCTTGGTTTTATAAAATGCCACGTATCCTTCGATCGCCTTCGCCCGTTCCGTTGTCGTGGCGGGGTAGTACCAGGCGGCATCCTTGATTTCAGTGCCGTTGACGGTCACGTTGTAGTAACTGGCTTGGCCTTTCCAGGAGCAATGGGTGTGGGTGGCGCTCGGCGTAAAATAATCCGAGTTCAGGGCATCGGGGGGGAAGTAGTAGTTGCCTTCGACTTGTTCGCAGCGATCGCTACTGGCAAGGACAACATCATTGAGGACTGCTTTCAGCATCGATTTACAAAAAGTAATAAAACTAAACTGATTGTAAGGATAAAAGGGCTAAAAATACCAATATTCTCACTGCACTCATGAGTGCTGATCCCCAATTTCTTTAGATAAATTTAAGCTTGTCGATTTCGACAGACTTTCTCTAGCCGATCCCTGAAATCCGATGTAGCATGATCCCAAAGACTTTAATAAATCTATTTATCATGCTCAATACGACCGACGAGACATTCGATCGCCATGTTCTCGCTGCCCACAACCCTGTCATGGTTTACTTTTGGGCCCCTTGGTGTAAACTCTGCCACTTAGTCGAGCCGACCCTCTTAAAAACCCAAGGCGAGTTTCCAGTTCCCCTGCAAATTGCTCGTGTTAATGCGGATGAAAATTTGAAGCTGGCCGCAACATATCGCCTCAAAATTTTACCAACCCTAGTCCTGTTCGCTCAAGGTGAGTTGATCTATCGCCTCGAAGGGTTTCCGGGGCGAGATGAACTCTATCGGAGCCTGAGCCAGGCCAGTCTTCAACTGCTCACGCCTTCGCTCTAGTCGTCGCGGTGAGCAATGACCCAAACTGAATCGTGATCTGCTGTTGGTGGCCGGGGCAATCCGTCTAAAACTGATTGCCTTCTTTGATGGTGCGGTGATGGTGCGGTGATGGTGCGGTGATGGTGCGATCGCCCTCCCCCGCCCCCCAGCCGCACAGTCAACGCTCCAAATTCCTATCGCAGACGTTAACACATCTTTAAATAACGCCATGTGTCACAATTGGTAGCGGTATTCTGCAACAAGGATAAGCAACTAGCATTTGTGATGGAATCATTCCTCTACGACTACGCTTGGTTAATCCCCGTGTTGCCCCTCCTCGGTGCAGCATTGGTGGGAATCGGGCTGATATCAGTCAACAACGTAACCAATAAACTTCGCCAACTCAACGCCGTCGTCATCCTCGTCCTCATCGGCGTGGCCATGACGATGTCCTTTGCGTTGCTTTGGAGTCAACTTCAAGGTCATGCGCCCTATACCCAAAGCTTTGAATGGGCCGCCGCTGGCAGTTTTCGGCTCACCATGGGGTACATCATTGATCCCCTAACATCGGTCATGTTAGCGATCGTGACCAGTGTCGCCCTCTTGGTGATGATCTACACCGATGGCTACATGGCCCATGATCCCGGCTATGTCCGGTTTTATGCCTACTTGAGTATATTTAGTGCCTCAATGTTGGGACTGGTGATCAGCCCCAACCTTGTGCAAGTCTATATTTTCTGGGAATTGGTGGGGATGTGCTCCTACCTGCTGATTGGCTTTTGGTACGATCGCAAAGCCGCCGCCGATGCCTGCCAAAAAGCCTTTGTCACCAACCGCGTCGGCGACTTTGGCCTTCTCCTCGGCATGCTCGGCCTCTATTGGGCCACCGGCAGCTTTGAATTTGCCGTCATCGGTGAACGCCTTGAGGAATTGGTTTCCTCTGGGGCATTGGCCGGCGGTTTAGCCGCCTTCTTCGGAATTTTGGTCTTTCTGGGCCCCGTGGCCAAATCCGCCCAATTCCCCCTCCATGTGTGGCTGCCCGACGCGATGGAAGGCCCCACCCCCATTTCCGCCCTGATCCACGCCGCCACCATGGTCGCAGCGGGCGTGTTCTTGATTGCGCGGATGTATCCCGTTTTTGAGCCCTTCCCCCTCGTGATGAACGTGATCGCCTGGACGGGGGCCTTAACCGCCTTCCTTGGGGCATCGATCGCCATCACCCAAAACGACATTAAAAAAGGCCTCGCCTATTCCACCATTTCCCAACTGGGCTACATGGTGATGGCCATGGGCTGCGGCGCGTATTCGGCGGGTCTCTTTCACCTGATGACCCATGCCTACTTCAAAGCCATGCTTTTCCTCTGCTCCGGCTCGGTGATCCATGGGATGGAAGCCGTGGTGGGCCATAACCCGGTGTTGGCTCAGGATATGCGTTTGATGGGGGGCTTGCGGAAATATATGCCCATTACCGCCACCACCTTTTTAATTGGCAACTTGGCAATCTGTGGGATTCCGCCCTTTGCTGGGTTTTGGTCAAAGGATGAAATTCTAGGGTCAGCCTTTGGGGCGAATCCGGCCCTCTGGCTCGTGGGCTGGCTGACGGCGGGGATCACGGCGTTCTATATGTTCCGGATGTATTTCCTCACCTTTGAGGGGCCATTCCGGGGTACGGATACCACGATTCAAGGTGAGTTGATGGCGGCGGCGGGGGCGATCGCTGGTGGTGGTTCTGATGATCACGGCGATCACCATGATGCCAAGCCCCACGAATCCCCTTGGACGATGACCTTGCCCTTGGCGATTTTGGCGATTCCCTCAGCCCTGATCGGGTTGGCGGGTGTGCCGTGGCACAATCGTTTTGAACATTTGGTTCATGCTCCCGGTGAAGCGATCGCCGCTTTGGCCGAGTTTGACCAAACTGAGTTTCTCATTATGGCGGGTTCTTCCGTTGGCATTGGGTTGATCGGGATTGCCCTGGCTGGCCTGATGTATAGCCAAAAGGCGATCGATCCGAAGGCGATCGCTCAGAAAATCCAACCCCTTTACAACTTCTCCCTCAACAAATGGTATTTTGACGAACTTTACGATCGCGTCTTCGTCGTCGGCACTCGCCGCATTGCGCGGCAAATGCTCGAAATTGACTATCGCGTCGTGGATGGAGCCGTCAACTTTACCGGCCTCGTCACCGTGGTTACGGGTCAAGGGTTGAAGTACTTTGAAAACGGTCGCGTCCAATTCTACGCCCTGATTATTTTCGCGGCGGTATTAGGGTTTGTCGTGGTCTCTAGTCTCTAGAAACACGGTGGCGGGATGCGATCGCGTCTCCCGCTGCCCCCATCTTCACCCCCCGATACCCCCTTGCTAATACCAGACTTGTTATGAATGCAACCCATTTTCCGTGGCTGACCGTCATCATTTTGTTTCCCTTGCTGGCGGGCCTCTTGCTCCCGATCATCCCAGACAAAGACGGGAAAACCGTGCGCTGGTATTCCCTGATCGTCGGGTTGATTGATTTTGTTTTCATCGTCTACGCCTTCTACACCGGCTACGACCTCTCCGAACCCGGATTGCAACTGGTGGAAAGCTACACCTGGATTCCGGACATTGACCTGAAATGGTCAGTGGGGGTTGATGGTCTCTCGATGCCCTTGGTGATTTTGACGGGGTTTATCACCACCCTGGCAATGATGGCCGCCTGGCCCGTCACCCTCAAACCCAAGCTCTTTTACTTCCTGATGTTGGCGATGTACGGCGGTCAGATCGCGGTCTTTGCCGTGCAGGATTTACTGCTCTTCTTCCTGGTGTGGGAATTGGAACTCGTGCCGGTGTACCTGATTTTGTCGATCTGGGGCGGGAAAAAACGCCTCTACGCCGCCACCAAGTTCATTCTTTACACCGCCGGCGGTTCGCTGTTCATCCTGGCTGCCGCGTTGACAATGGCGTTTTACGGCGATACGGTCACCTTTGATATGAGTGCGATCGCTGCCAAAGACTACGGTCTCGGCCTGCAACTGATCCTCTATGCCGGTTTCCTGATTGCCTACGGAGTCAAACTCCCCATCTTTCCCCTCCATACCTGGCTCCCCGATGCCCACGGTGAAGCCACCGCCCCCGCCCACATGCTCCTCGCCGGGATTCTCCTCAAAATGGGCGGCTATGCTCTGATCCGGATGAACGTAGGCATGCTCCCCGATGCCCATGCGCGTTTCGCCCCGGTGCTAGTTATTTTGGGGGTGGTCAACATTGTCTATGCGGCGTTTACCTCCTTTGCCCAGCGCAACCTGAAGCGCAAAATCGCCTATTCCTCCATTTCCCACATGGGCTTTGTCTTGATTGGGATCGCCTCCTTCACCGAACTGGGGATGAGCGGCGCGATGCTGCAAATGATTTCCCACGGGCTGATCGGCGCGAGTCTCTTCTTCATGGTGGGGGCAACCTACGATCGCACCCATACCCTGATGCTCGACGAAATGGGCGGTGTGGGCAAAACGATGAAAAAAGCCTTCGCCATGTGGACGGCCTGCTCCCTCGCTTCCCTTGCCCTGCCGGGGATGAGCGGTTTTGTGGCGGAACTGATGGTGTTTGTGGGCTTTGCCACCAGTGATGCCTATAGCACCACCTTCCGGGTGATTGTGGTGATCCTCGCCGCTGTGGGGGTGATCCTCACGCCGATTTACCTGCTTTCGATGTTGCGGGAAATCTTCTACGGCGAAGAAAACAAAGAGTTAGTTTCCCATGAAAAACTCGTGGATGTGGAACCCCGCGAAGTCTTCATCATTGGGGCGTTGCTCGTGCCGATCATCGGCATCGGTCTCTATCCCAAAATTGCCACCCAAATCTACGACAGCACCCTAACCCAACTCACGGCCATGGTGCGGGGTCACGTTCCCACTTTGGTAGAGACGGCGAAAACCCCACCGCCGGCGATCGCAGGGGTGTCCATGGCTCCCACTATCGGGCCCGATTAACCATCAAGATCATTTCAGTGAAACAAGGGATGGACGAGCGATCGCGCTTGTCCATCTTTTTTTAGGGGTCGTTGGGGTCGGTTGGACGGTAATCGGGGCAGGTTGGCGGGTCTCCGAGGGGATGAACAGCGCAGCGGAGGAAAGCAGACCGGGCAAAGTAGCAACAGGTGCGACAGCGATCGCGCCGCCCCGCCCATAATCGCAACTGCTGGTCATGATCTCGGAGACGCTGCCGAATTGCGGCATGGGAGGTAAGACGCATCCGTTCAAACGCAACTGAAGCCATTGATCTCTGTTCAACAACTCGATGATCTCACTGTAGCGCCCCTGAAGCCTCTAGACACCGCACCCGTCGATCAGACCCTGTCTTTGGGGCAATTATTATTAAGCTAAAAGAGAAAAAATAAATCCTCAAATCTCAGTATTTTCTCGTCCGTAAAAACCGATCATTAGCCCACTCTTCGTGTATTTCATCAAAGCTTTACAAGATTTACGCCATTCTTTACCCATTATTGATTGATATTGATCGTGTTTTTCTGCATATTAGAGGTGTAGTCCAAGTTGTTCAGTCCTTACTATTATGTTTAACTCTACCGTTAAGACTATTCTCGCCGCCGCCACAGCAACCCTCTCTTGGGGTGCGATCGCAACCACCGCATCTGCCTATGACTTCGTACCCCAGCAAGAAGGCGAGATCAACGTCGGTTTAGGCTGTTACGATGGCTGTATTCAGATTGATCCAATATTTGAAAGCATTATTTCCTTAACCGATAGCAGCACCGGCAGCCGCAGCCGCCTTTTCGTCGATAACTTAGCCACCAAGAGCACCTATAACGGTGGTCAAACTGTTTTTCAGAAAAAAGATGCCGGGACGAACTTTAGCGGCTTCTTCTTCCGTCCATCAGAATATAACGAAAGCAATGGCTACGCCGAAGAACAAGGACAACTCGAAGTTGGTACGTTTGAGTTCACATTTTCCAGTGTTATTTCTGCATTGACCATTGACTTTTTTGATACGGAGTCGAAAAATACCACGGGAGCCTTGGCAATTAATGGGGTTAACCTCACCCCGGATTATGTTGCCAAGGGTGGAGATGGTAACTTAGTGTCCCAAACATTCTTTGATGTCAAATCAATCACCCTGAAGTTTGGTAACGATACCGCTAGTGGCACAGGGGATGGCGTGAACTTCAAGATGGCAGGGGAACCGGCAGTGGGTACTCCAGAACCCGGTACGATCGCCGCCGGTTTGATGGCATCGAGCATGATTGCTGCCGCTCGCAAGCGTCAAAAGCGTAACGGTTAAGACTACCCCCCGAATTAAGAAAAGGGAGCAGAATCATCTGCTCCCTTTTCTTGTGTGCCTTGACGGTGTGAGGATTAGCCCTGTTTTTGGGCAGGAATACCGGGTCAGGGGGACGAGGGCGGCAACCCTTCGATCGCAATCAACGCTTCTGTGATGGACTTCACCAACGGCGCGGCGACGGTGGAGCCGAAGAGGTCTTCGCCTTGGGGTTCGTCAATCACCACTAACACTAAATATTGCGGACTTTCGAGGGGGAGGATGGTGAAGAAGCTGACGATTTTGCGATCGCTGAAATAGCCCCCGTCAGGACTCGCCTTTTCCGCCGTTCCCGATTTTCCCCCCAGACGATAGCCCGAAATCCGCGCCGATTGTCCACTGGGGGCATCAATCACCGCCGCCATTTTATCGAGCACCACCTCGGTGGTGGCGGGCGAAAACACGCGCTTGACCGGGTGATCCGTCGGTTCCCAGACCAGGGTATTCTCCGCATCCACCAAGCCCCGCACCAGATGCGGCGTGACCAGCAGCCCACCATTGGCGATCGCTGCTTGCAGTTGGGCCAATTTCAACGGTGTCAAAGAAAAGCCTTGGCCAAAGGCCGTCGTCGCCGCTTCCACGGGTGAATGAATAAACTGCTCGGCAGATTTCAGTTGTCCCGCTGCGGCTCCGGGGAGTTCAATGGCTGGGGCAACGGTGAGATCGAGGTTTTTCAGCGCCTCGTAGTATACCTTGGGGTCCATCTGTTGCACCAAGTCCACCATGGCCACATTGCTCGAATAGCTGAGAATTTCCCCCAGGTTGAGATCGCCGCGCCCCCCGACGGATTCGTAATCATGGTTGGCAATTTCCCAGGTATCAATCTCGATTTTGCCGGCATCGTAGAAGGTGTCGTCGGATTGAATCGCTCCCGCTTCGAGGGCGATCGCCATATTAATCGGCTTAAACGTCGATCCCGGTTCATAGAGATCCGTCACCGCCCAATTTTTAAACAGGGTCAGGTCAAATTTAGAATATTCATTGGGGTCAAAGGTAGGTTCACAGGCCAAGGCCAACAGCGCCCCATCGTTAACATTCATCACCAACACCGCCCCCCGTTTCGCCTTGTAGGTCTCCACCTGCTGCTTGAGGAGCGATCGCGCCACCCGCTGCAACCGCATATCCACCGTCAACTGCAACCGCTGATCATCAAACCCCAACAGCCCCGACGGAATATGATCCGGCATTAACGCCCCATTGCCCGCCCGGCTCATTTGCAGCGTGCGCAGATTCCGTTCCAAAGCCTTCTCTTGGGTATATTCCAACCCCGCCTGCCCCTTATGGTCTAAATCCACATACCCCACCACATCCGACACCAACTCCTGCTGAGGATACAGGCGAGAATATTGGCGGATCAATTCCAACCCATTCAGCTTCAAGGCGCGAATTTGATCCGCCGTTTCCTCCGACAAATTCGCCGCCAACGGAATGCCACTATCCCGTACCTTGAGGGTCTTCAACAACGCCTCAGCATCTTGGGTGAGGGGACGGGCTAACTGCTGCGCCATAGCCTCACGGCTGACGGGGAATTGATTGGGGTGGGCATAGAGCGTATAGACCAGGCGATCCGTCGCTAAGATATTCCCGGCTCGATCCACGATTTCACGGCGAGGAATATAGGGGCGCATATAGGTCATTTGCTGATTCCGCGCCTGTTCCATCAAGTCAGGGGCGCGCAGAATCTGCAATCGATATAGATTAAATCCTAACCCCGCCAAACTCGCAGCGAGCAGGCCCCAGACAATCCACAACCGTCGGGGTTGAAGACGGTAGGGGCGCGGGGTGAAGGGCGGGGCGGGGGCATCCGGTGGGGAGGGCGTTGCGGGAAAGTCAGGATTGGACATAGGGCAGGCAGGGCCTTAATAGCCCAAGGGTGCATCTGCGGTGAAACTGACCAAGGGGGCGGTGGGGGTGGAGACGGGTTGAACCGGTTGGCCCGTGGCCTTGGGGAGAAAGATGGTATTGGCCGGACTGGGGGCAACGAGGTTATTTTCCGGTGCAGTGGCCTGTTGAGCTAATTGGTTTTTCATTAACTCGTTGGCGGTGGTGAGTTCGCGTTTTTCCCGTTGGAGTTGTTCGAGGTGGCGAAAATCTTCACTCCAGGCCTGTTGGATGTACACCGTTGAGCCGTACACCATCAGGACGGCGGTGGCGAGACAAAAGGTGAGAATGGATGAGCCTTGTTGAATGATTAAGAGGGTGCGCAGCCAGAGGGGGACTTTGGGTGTTGTGGTCTGACGGGCACGCCGGGAGGGTTTGGCGGGGGCTTGGGGGGCTGTGGACGGTGTGGCGGGGGGGACGAGGGTGAGGGGGGCGGGGGTGTTGGGTTGCGCGATCGCCGCTGCCCCTTGCATCGCAGGATGACGAATCACTTTACCACTATCCACGGCGGCGGGTTCACGGAAGGCACGCGGTACATCCGGGCGTTGGGCGGTGGCAGCACGGCGACGGTGCGATGCCCGATGGGAGGGATAGCGTTGGACAGAAGCGATCATAGTCAATCCTTCGATGTACTGGCAATTGATGATTTCTATTCTAATGCGCCCCCATCCTATCATTGGATTCAGGGAACGGAGCGATTTTTGCGATCGCCATCCAGGGCGAGAGGGGGCGGAAGTCCCTAGCATTAGCCCTGGGCAGAGAAAAATGGAGACCGAAACAATCATGCTGCTTTTACAATTCAGTACGTCCCACTACTGCCGCAAAGCACGGCTAATGTTGGGATTCAAGGGGATCACGTATGATGTGGAAAACCTGACACCGGGGGCGCATATTCTCCGCCTCAAACCGTTGACGGGCTTAACCACGGTTCCGGTGCTCTGCCCGTCGGGAACGGCGGATGGGGAGGCGATCGCTGATTCCACTGCGATCGCCCAGTATCTAGACCAGCATTATCCCGATCCCCCCTTGTTTTGCGGTGATCCGGAGGGCGATCGCCAGGTGCAATGGCTCGAAGATTGGCTCGATGAAAGTATTGGCGTGGCCACCCGCTTCGTTTATTACGACTATCGCGCCCAGGACGGGAAACACCTCGATACCTCATGGGTGAATGGCCTGGTGATTCAACTCGTATGCCGTCAGTACAACATCAATGCAGCGGCTGTCCGCTTGGCGCGGCAACGGTTGGATCTCGCCTTGAATCAGGTGTTAACGCCGTGGCAGACCGGGCCGTTTCTCGTGGGCGATCGCTACACCCTCGCCGATCTCACCGCCGCTGCTCTGTTGGCTCCGTTAGCGATCGTTCCCCCCTACCTTGAGCAATACCCCTGGCTTTGGGAGCGGATCGCCGCCGTCCATGAACATTGCAGCGAAATGTTACCCCCCAGGGTTCAAGGGTGATTCTGTCCCATCGATGTTAAGCCCTAGGCATCACCGGCTGGGGGGAGTTTTTCCTGCTTAATTTCCGCCTTGTAGCGTTGTAATTCCTGTTCCAGTTCCGTGATGCGGCGATCGCGCACCTGCACCTGTTTGTAGTCCTGCATCGCGCTAATCTGCCGCTGCAACTTCACCCAGAGGCTAAACAACCAAGCCAAGGTCGCCCCCGCCCCCATCGTGATCAACAGTTCAATGGCGAGGGGAGCTTCGACGGTTTTTCCCGGTAGAAGCTGCACCGTGATCGGGTTAGTATTTTCCAGGCAGAAAAATGCGATCGCTAAACAAACCAGAAAAATCAACACAAAATTCACTTGGCGCATCATTCGCTTCCTCTCCAAACTCATGTTCAATAACCCAACCGTAGTCGTATCGTCCGGCCCCGATCTTAACGTGCCCCTTACCGTAAATTTTGGGTCTAAAGCCCCGTCCTTGTAGGACGGCTTTATCTTGTGATTCATTAATGATACATTCATATTAAGCGACCTAACAGAGTTGAAGTATGGGGTTCTAAGAGCAAGTCTTTTGGGTAAAACTTCGA
>NZ_JAQMTY010000157.1 GCF_028330765.1 Spirulina subsalsa CS-330
ATCCTTAGCTTAGTTTCTTTTTTAACGGGGAACCTTTTTATCGGCTCTCAAACTATTCTTTTGTCTAGGTTCGGGGCGCGTTTTGTTTGCCGCGCATTTATCAATATATCTATCCTCCCTTGAACTGTCAACCCCCTTTTTTGGAGATTTTGCTTTTTGACTTCCTGGGAATCCTCAAATTCCTTGATTGGCAAGCATTTGAGCAGTTTTATCTTTTTTGAGATTGTCTCAAAAAAAGAGTTTGCATAGTTTGTTTGAACTGTTTACGTGTTGAGCGGGGGATGATGTAGAATCGCGGGGATCTTGTGGGTGATTCCACAAGGGTTTTTGTTTTATCGCAGGAGGATGATGGGTATGGTGCAGCAGTTGACTGTGGGTTTGTTGTTCGGAGGGTGTTCGGGGGAGCATGAGGTTTCGATTGTCTCGGCTCGGGCGATCGCTCAAGGATTCTCAACACCTGAAAACCAAAGTCAGTATTGTGTGATGCCCTTCTATATCCAAAAGGATGGGGTATGGCAGGGCCCGGAACTGGCTCAACAGGTTTTAGATAATGCTCTAGAGGTGACGGATATTCCGCTCTCGTCGGAGGCGAAACGATCGCGCTGGCAGTTTCCTCCCCAGGCGGCGGATGTGGATGTGTGGTTTCCAATTTTGCATGGCCCCAATGGCGAGGATGGCTCAATTCAGGGGTTGTTGCAGTTGATGCAAGTGCCCTATGTGGGGAGTGGGGTGCTGGGGTCTTGTGTGGGGATGGATAAGTTGGCGATGAAGACGGCGTTTGCAGCGGTGGGGTTGGCGCAGGTGAAGTATGTGGAGGTGATGCGATCGCAACTTTCCGGCCCTGCTGCCGATCTGAATACACTTTGTGATGAGATTGAAACCCAACTGAGCTATCCGGCGTTTGTGAAACCGGCGAATTTAGGATCTTCAGTGGGGATTGCTAAGGTGAAGACGCGCCCCGAATTGGAAGTGGCGTTGAAGGAAGCGGCTCAGTTTGACCGTCGCTTGATTGTCGAAGCTGGGGTGGTGGGCCGTGAGGTGGAATGTGCGGTATTAGGCAATGAGCACCCCAAAGCGTCGGTGGTGGGGGAAATCACCTTTGATGCTGAGTTTTACGATTATGAAACGAAGTACACCGATGGGCGGGCGACGTTAACCATCCCGGCACAATTACCGGAGGCTATTGTGCAACGAATTCAGCAAATGGCGATCCAGGCGTTTCAAGCGGTGGATGCTGCGGAACTGTCACGGGTGGATTTTTTCTATGTGGAGGCAACGGGGGAGATTTTTATTAATGAAATCAATACGATGCCTGGTTTTACGGCGTTGAGTATGTATCCGCAACTGTGGGAACGCTCTGGTATTCCGTTTCCTGATTTGGTGGATCAACTGGTTCAATTGGCGATCGCTCGCCATGGGGCGGCGGTTGCCTAGGCGCTTAGCGAAATTGAATGGGTTGGCTGAGTTGTTCGATCAGAGGGCGATCGCGCTCAATCACTAACGTCGGTGTTTGGGCGGTTTGGCTTGAGGTTGAGCCAAAGAGGAGGGTTAAACTACCGGGGGGTAAGGCGCTTGAAGCCTGCCCGGATGGCGTTAACCACAGAAGAGGCATAGTCGCGGGGCGCTCAAATTGGAGTGCCTCTTGGTATTGAACGGCTGCCAAGGTTTCAAGTACGACCCGATTGCCCTGTACCGTGCCTGTGGCGGCTGTCCAGAGGGTGACGGCAAGTTGCGCACGGCTGGTGTAGAAGTAGAGAGAGGCCGCGGCAATGACGGCTTGCTCAAAGTCATCATGAGACCAAACGGCATGGCTATCGAGGGCAATCAGTACCTCGCGGCCACTGGTGAGAATTTCGAGTTCGCGCACTTGTAGATTGCCGAGGCGGGCACTGGTGCGCCAGTGAATCAGGCGGGTGGGATCACCAAAACGATAGGGTCGGAGGGCTTTGGTGATGCCTTCGGTGGCGGCTTGGTAGCGGTGTTCTTGTTGGATGTTGAGTTGTTCGTTTTGTTGGATGGTGTCGATCAGGGGACAACGGCGCAGGGGCAGGATCTGCGGGTAAACGATGACTTGGGCGGGGAGCGATCGCCACCGCCGACACCAAAATAGGCCTAAGGGATTGCCGGTGCGGAAAAAGAGGCCCGGCCAATGGTACAGGCCGCGCTGGGTGGCTTGGGTGGTGGTGGTATAGGTGCGGGTTTGCTGGGGGGCGATCGCTTCAATGGTGACGGGTTGGGGCTGTCCCAAGGCTTTGGGGAGCAGTTCGATTAATTGCAGCAGTGCTTTCGGCTGGGCGGTGGGGTTTGTCACCTGCACATCGAGGCTGATCACGTCCCCAACGCTCACCGGCGTAATCGGTTGCCGCTGGACTTGGAGGGCTTTGAGCGATCGCATCGGTAAGACCGCCCCCAAGATCAGTAACGCGAGGATTAACCCACTAATCACATAGAGCCAACCCGCCATGGTGTTCGTGGCTGCCCCGAAAAAACAAAGACCAATCGTCAACAAAACGCCGCCCCCAAAGGCCGGAGCGGCTCCGTTGGACTCTAGCCAGTCATACCATCGCTGCAATTTTCGTTTCATGAATCCCTAGGGTGTCGCTACGGTTGGAGAGGATTGGGTGCATGGTTCGATTAATTCCCTGTTACCGAGTTTGTGCCGCCCACTGTCCCACTACACCATACAAAATTGCAGTTCCAGAATGAGCCGATCGAATCGGGCCGCCCAGGGTGAACCCGGGCAGAGCCACAGTTATTGCAACGGGGAGGTTAAAAGAGCTTGAAGGAAGCGCGATCGCCCTGGGCTATTGTCTAGGATCAAGCAGTAATCATTCAATTTGAGCACAGGAACAAGAAGCCATGACTCAGCAGCGTATTTTAATTGTTGGGGGTGTCGCTGGCGGGGCATCCTGTGCGGCGCGATCGCGTCGTTTAGACGAAGATGCCGAAATTATCATGTATGACCGCGGCCCCTATGTGTCCTTTGCCAACTGTGGTCTGCCCTATTATGTGGGGGATGTGATTGTTGATGAGTCTAAGCTTTTAGTGGCTAATGCAGACTTATTTCAAGAGCGCTTCAATATTCAAGTTTGCCTAGAGCATAATGTGTGCGGGATCGATCGCGATCGCCAAACCATCACCGTAGAAGATTTAAAAACCGGTGAAAAACGAGAAGAAGCCTACGATGCCCTCGTGCTTGCCCCAGGTGCTGCCCCCATTCGTCCCCCCTTGCCGGGGATTGATTTACCGGGAATTTTTGCCCTGCGGACGATCCCCGATAGTCGGCGGATTCGGGACTGGATTACAGCCCATCAGGTGAAAACGGCGGTGATCGTCGGGGGGGGATTTATTGGGTTGGAAATGACGGAAAACCTGATCCATCGGGATATTCAGGTGACGTTATTAGAACAACTCCCCCAAGTGATGCCGCCCCTTGACCCGGAAATGGTGGCCGCAGTGCATGATCTGTTGCGGGAACGGGGGGTGAACTTGTGTTTAGGGGATGGCGTGAGTGGGTTTGCGACGGTGGGCGATCGCATCCAAGTCAGCACCGCATCAGGGCAAAGCCATACAGCAGATCTCGTGATTTTAGCGATCGGGGTGCGGCCCGAAAATCAACTGGCGAAGGCGGCGGATCTGGCTATTGGCCAACGGGGCGGCATTCAAGTCAATGACCAAATGCAAACCAGCGATCCGCACATTTGGGCCGTGGGGGATGTGGTGGAAGTGCAGGATTTTGTCACCCAAACGCCGACCCAAATTCCCCTAGCCGGCCCGGCCAACCGTCAAGGCCGAATCGCAGCAGATGCGATCGCTGGCCGTTCGAGCACCTTTCGCGGGGTTCAGGGTACGTCCGTTTGTCGGATTTTTGACCTCACCGTTGCCAGCACCGGAGCCAGCGAAAAACTGCTGCAACGCCTTGCAACCCCCTATGAAAAAGTCTATCTCCACCCAGGGCATCATGTGGGCTATTTTCCCGGTGCAACCCCCATTGATATTAAGCTCCTATTCGCTCCCGAAACGGGCAAAATCCTAGGGGTGCAAGCCGTGGGAGAATCGGGCACGGAAAAGCGGGTTGATGTGATTGCAATGGCAATTCAAATGGGAGCGACGGTCTTCGACCTCGAAGAAGCAGAGTTATGTTACGCTCCGCAATTTGGCGCGGCCAAAGATCCCGTCAATTTTGCCGGCATGATTGCGGCAAATCATCTCCGGGGCGATGCTCCGATCACACAATGGTCGGATCAGGCATGGCGATCGCATTGTCTCGTTGATGTGCGCACGGTGTCGGAATTCGCGACGGGGGCAGTGGAAGGGGCGATCAATCTGCCCTTGAATGAGTTGCGCGATCGCTTAACGGAACTCCCCCCCGATCAGCCCATTTATGTCTACTGCCAAGTAGGACAACGAGCCTACTACGCTACTCGCGTTCTGCGCTTAAACGGCTTCGAGGCCTTCAACCTCACCGGCGGCTACAAAACCCATAGCGCAATGCAGGCATAACATCACCGACGCTACTCCTGATCCCTTCATCTCGTGGGCTATCCATGGGATGAGGGGATCACCCGTTGTTCAACTGGGCCAAAGCTTTGTCCAGGTCTAAATCCATGAAGCGATCGCAAGCAAAATACATCCACTGAATCGACGTTTGCGGATCGCGGCCAATGGATTGAAACCCCAGCACCGCCGTCAACGCCTCATAACTAGGATGAATAATCAGCGTATAAATATCGCATAAATTCGGAAAATCCACCGTCATCTGCTCCAACGTCCTTTGCACATCCTGGACAAACACCCGACGATAGGCATTTAAATAGTCCGGCGCAATCATCCAACTGCGAATAAACACCGCCACACAGCTTGCATCTCCTGGGGTCGCCATCTTAAACGGGTCTACTTCTCGAATTGCACTCAGATGTAACCCCCGATTCGGCGGGCCAAAAAAATTAGCCTCCGACTCACTCGTCACCGGATAGAGCAAGAAAAACCCCACCGGATTTTGATTATCGTCCCGCCGCAACACCCGCATCCCCACAGAATACTGCCGTGCCCAGCCCCGCAACAGCCGCGCAATCCGATGGGGTACAGCTTCGGTATTGTGGTTCATCCAGTTGTAATTTGTGGCCAACAACTGCGCCACGGGAATCGCATCACAGCGGGGATCAAAATCATCCAGGTGCAGCGGGGGTAAGATGCGGTGCTCTCCTTGGGTTTCAGCAAATAGGGCGAGGGCGAGGGGTTGAATGGTGATTTGGGTGGTGTTGCCGTCGAAGCGTTTGCCAATGAACCCCAGGGCGGCCAGTTTATCGAGCATCATTCCGGCGGAGCGATCGCTCCCCTGCTCTTTATCGCCGTAGAACAATTCCGCCGCCTGCCGATGGCTACAGGTCACCAGGCCCGCCGGTTGGGTTAATTGGGTCAGCGGAGCCGGTCTGCCCTCGTGGGCCAACGCATAGATCCACAGCCGCACCAAGCATTCCGCCCGCACCCGCGTCAGCCCCACCCGCTGAATCAAACGCTCGACCCAGTCTTGATACTGTTCAGGATTTACCCATTGGTCAAACTCGAACATGGCCGACAATCACGCCTCACGTTTTCTCTATTCTAAGCAAATTTCCTGCACTCTCCTACACTCTGCTTCACCCCCCTACACCCCGCTCTTCGGCCTTCGGGTGGCTCAGGGTTACTCATTGTTCCCTCACAATTCCCTTTGGCATAGTAAAAACAGTTCAGCAATTCATGATCCATTCGAGGTTTCTATGGCAACAACAACAAAGCATCAAACCGCACCTGTCCATACCAATGCTTGGGTCTTTCAAACCTATCTTTGTTTTTTCATTTCCATCGCGGCTACTCTCCTCGGCATTTTGTATATGCCGAATCAAGATAATTGGGTTAAAGGGTATCTATTAATGGGCATGTTATTTTCCGTGGGTTCAACGGTGAGTTTGTCGAAAACAGTGCGCGACATTGAAGAATCCAAACGGATGATCAGCCGCATTGATGAAGCGAAATTAGAACGCCTCTTAGCCAATTACGATCCCTTCAAAGATGTTTAAGTATCAATAATTCAGAGTAGATCATGAATAGATTCAGGTGACACACCATCACCAAAAAACAAGGGGCTGATTCCCTTGTTTTTTGGTTTTTACGCATCGAGAACGGTGAGGAATCGGTTAAAACTCGTAGTCTACGGCGAGGGTTTCGGCGAGGATGGGTTTGATTTTGGTGGCGATGATGTCTTGGTGGAGGGGGTGGGGTTGGTAGTCGGCGAGACCTTGACGATCGCGGAATCGCACGACTAAGCCATGGGTGAAGCCCTGCGATCGCGCCGAAAAATTTTCCCCACAGGATAACGCCACAATACTGGGAATTTTCCCCACCATGCCCCGCAATGCCGCGAGCACATCGGCGATCGCCGCTTCAGTGGCCTCCGGCTGCCATTTAAACAGAACAATATGCTCAACCATCAGTTTGGACTCGTTCAGAACAAATTTGAGTGTAGAACATGGCGGGGCAACGGGTGAACCGGATCGCGTCTCGTCGTATGGTTTTCTGCTGATCCGTCACCGTCCACGAGGGAATTTTTCTTGATGCGCGCAAACTCGCCCGGAGTGGAAAGGGAACCGATAGGATGAAGGTGAGTTGTCCATTTTCCCTTCGCGCCGATTTTATGGTGTTAGTTCTGCTCGACTGTGATGGAGATTTAAACCAGGTCGTCACGCTAACCCTCGAAATTCAGGCCGGGGGTCAGGCAACACCGACCCGCATTGTTGACCGTTTGCCCCCCAACCCGGCTTTGGCCGAATGTTATGAACAGTGGCGATCGCTTGCTCACCCCTGCGCCTCGACTCCGGAACACCTCGCCCAACGACAAGCCCTCACCGCCGCCCTAATCCAGCAGTTCAACCAATGGCTGCGATCCGAATCCCATGGCAATCTTGGCGATACCCTGCGCACTCACCTCGATCCGACGGATGACATTGTGGTGCTGGTGCAGGCGAGTGTGGGGTTACAGGGTTTGCCGTGGCAGCAGTGGGACTGGTTGGCGCAGTATCCCAAGGCTGCGATCGCGTTCCGTACCCCTGACCCTCGGGCCGAAGCACGGAAACTGAAGCCACGCGATCGTACCGCCCTCCAGCCTCTCCGCATCTTGATGGTGTTGGGCCAGCAGTCCGAACCGGAAGACCGCGATCGCCCCCTCCCCGCCATCGAATTATGTCGGTTAATTGCACCGAGCCGCGCTCAACTCCATCAACACCTCTGGGATGCTCAGGGATGGGATATTCTCTGCCTGTCGGGGGCGCACCTCAACCCAGAAAATACCGCTCAGATGCTACACCATGGCCTCAAAAAAGCGGTGAAACAGGGGCTTGTGGTGGTGCTGCTGAACATTATCGATGGCCTGGCATTCGTCCCGACCTTAGCGGCCTTGGGGTTGTACACGATTGTGATGCGTGAGCCGGTGTCGGATGCCGTGGCGCACATTGTTTTACATCAGATTTTACGGAATTTTCAACGGGGACAGCCCCTTTCGTTAGCCGTGCGTACGGCTCAAGCGCAGTTACAGGCTGTGGACTTAGACGGTTTGGAGGGGATGGGGCTGCCGATGGTGTACTACCCGGCGATGGGGGGACAACTCGCCCAGAGCTATGGGGTTTTAACCTGGGATGATCTGAATCCGACGGCGACCCTACCCTGTCCCTATCGAGGGTTGGGATCATTTACGGCGGTGGATGCGGCGGTGTTTCGGGGACGGCAAACGATGGTGGAGCGTTTGGCCTATGGGGTCTATAGTCAGCCGTTGGTGGCGTTGATCGGAGCGGCGGGGATGGGGAAATCGTCCTTGGTGTTGGCGGGGTTAGTCCCGCAGTTTGCATCGGAGGCGGCGATCGCAATTTTTCGTCCTGGCACGACCCCGCTCCACAACCTTGCTACTGCTTTAATGGAGCTGCTACCGGAACCTGATCCCCTGCTGGCATTAAAGTTGGCGACGGGGGAGGCGAATTTTTTGGCGGTGATTAAAAGTGCGTTGCAGCATCAGCAGCAACCTCGTTTGCTATTGATCGCGGATCAATTTGAAGAACTGTTTACGGGGTGCGATCGCACCACCCAAGCGGAATTTTTAGAGGTTTTTCTCTCCCCTGTCCATGCGGCTGATACCACAGCCTCACCCTGGCACACCCCTAAATTGACCGTTATTCTCACCTTGAGGGCCGATTTTCTCGAAGCGGCCCTCACCGATGCCCAGCTTGCACCGCTGCTCTGTCGCCATCAGCCAGAATTATTAATGCCCATGACCCCGAAGGCGTGCCATGCTGCGATTGTTGAGCCTGCCGAGGCGGTGGGTGTGAGTCTGGAATCGGGTTTGACGGAACGGATGATCGCAGCGGTGGAGAATGAACCCGGCCGGTTGCCGTGGTTGGAATTTGCCCTGACCCGTCTTTGGAACTACCAACGGGAGCAGGAGCCGGAAGGGTTGCGATCGCACCAACTCACCCACCACGCCTACGATGCGATCGGGGGCGTGGAGCAGGCGATCGCTCGCTATGCGGAACAGGCTTACCATCACTTAAACAGAGCCGCACAGGCGCAAACCCGCCGCCTGTTTACCCGCTTAGTCCAACCCGGCCAGGGGACAGCCCCAGTCCGTCGCTCCATCCCCCTCGACGATCTCGGCGATCGCGATCTCCTCACCTATTGGGCGGATCATCAGTTGCTTGTGGTGGAGTCGGATCGGGTGGAATTGGTGCATGAGGTGTTAATCCATGCCTGGGATCGGTTTCAATCATGGCTCCTGGAGGATCGGGGGTTTCAACTCTGGCAGGAGCGATCGCGTTCCCAGTGGCAGCAATGGCATCACGCCAGATCTGACGACGACAAGCTCTTGCAGGGTATGGCTCTCACAGAAGCAGAACAGTGGCTTGCCCAACGGGATACAGAGTTAGCCCCCAAGGCACGGGAATGGATTGTGGCGAGTGTGGCCCTGCGGCAGCGGGAAGCGCGATCGCGTCGGTGGCGGCAACTGTGGTTCACGGCGGGGTTACTCTTGGCAGTCTTGTGGGCGGGTGCAATCCGCTGGCAGCACCATCAGGAGCAAGACAAGGCCCCAACAAGGACGCATCGAACCTGTCCCGCAGCGGTGCAGCCCTTGGATCGTGAATGGTGCAGTTGAGCATCGCGGACGAAAACGATAGGCTGAACTCAATACACCGAACCCCGACAAAGGAAACACCCATGTCTACGCTCCATCACTACACGATCGCTGAATTGAACGCCCTCGACCAAGCGGCGTTTACGGCGGCGCTCGATGGCATTTTTGAAGAAACCCCCAGCATCGCCTGTCAAGCCTGGCACGCCCGACCCTTTCGCGATCGCGATCTCCTCCATGGGGCGATGGTGGATGTGGTGCGATCGCTCCCCCAATCCGAACAACTCGCCCTGATCAAAGCCCATCCCGACCTCGGCAGTCGCACCAAAATGGCCGATGCTTCCGTCCAAGAACAAACCCGCGTCGGCCTCAATCACCTCAGTCCCACAGAATATGACCAGTTCACCGCGTTAAACAATGCCTACAAAAAGCGGTTTGGCTTCCCATTTATCATCGCCGTGGGTCACCACACCAAAGAAAGCATCCTCGCTGCCTTTGAAACCCGCCTGCAAAACAGCCCAGAGCAGGAACAAGCCCAGGCATTAGCAGAAATTTTTGCGATCGCCGCCCTCCGTCTCGAAAACCGAGTCGCCGCATCACCCTAGAGCAGCGTCAATGCTAAGAATTAGGATATTTGTAGGGTGCTGTTAGCGAAGCGTAACGCACCGTCACGTTGAGCGTTGGACATTCAAGACAATCCGAATAGTAAGTCTTGACGCTGTACTAGAACCTCACCCCGTCCAAACTTGAGTGTTTCTCAGGTTGGCAGGAACAGCCCTAAACTCCGATGATGAAAGAGACCCGCTCTAACGTTGGATGGTGTGATCATGGTACTCCTCAAAATTAAAGGCTCAATTACGTTTGGTCTGGCTTTGGCTGCGATCGTTTTCTTCACGTCGGGCGATAAATTTCTCCCCCAACCCCTCAGCGGCTGGAGCTACAGCCTCCGCACTGGAACCGTCAACTGGATCAGCGGCATCTTTGACCCCAGCAACCGACTTGACCCCAACGAAGCCCGCCAAGAACAGATCGAACAACTCGAAGGCCATTGACATACTCCCCCGTTAATTGCTAAAGCAATCTAACAGGGGATTCTTAGATTCACACCTAAGAGTTTCTGCTTCACAGATTGGTAACTAGGCAAAGCCCCCGTCCCATCATCTCCACAGACATTTTCAGATACGCC